>CABQOK010000007.1 GCA_902465755.1 uncultured Anaerococcus sp. | reverse complement strand
TGATTTCAAACGTACCATCTGTACTTTCTACCAAGTATGGTGGATAGTTTGATTGACCTCTTATGGCATAATCGATTTTTTCTTTAGTATCAGAGTCAATATTATCAGGGTCAATGACATCTGGAATGTCATCTGGGTTGTCTGATGTCTTTAGTAGGACGAACTTGGTGTATTTCTCTATTACATCACTCTTAACCTCTGATCCGATCTTCTTCCATTTGAGGTCGGTTGTGGATTTGATATTGGTAATGTTATAAGAATACTTGCTACCCTCAGCCTCTGGTTTGATATTTGGATTTTGAGTTTTATCTAAGTAGGCTTTCTTGTAGTAGTTCTCGTAAAAGTCCTTGTAATATTTATTGTCATATTTTTCGAAGTAGGTCTTTTCTGTATCTACATTATGTTCTACCTTTAGGCCATCATCTGTCTTTTTGACTTCAAATATCCACTTTGTTTGATTGTTATTTGATTGGTAGCCTTCTGGTATTCCAACTTCTTCTAGCTGGTAGATTCCTTCGCCTAAGTTTTGGAAGTCTACGCTACCATTTCTTTGGGAACGACGTAGGGAACTGTACTTACCTGTGGCGTTTGTGATAAAGTCTGGTTTGTAGTTTTCTTTATCAGTACTATCTATCACTTTTCCATCGTAGGTGTATTTTTCTACCGTACCATCAGGCTTGTATTCTGTAACCTTCTTGCCGTTGGTGTATTTCTTTAGAACTGCGTCTTTGCCTTCTCCGTAGTATTCGTAGGTTTTGGTATCCTCATCCATTGAATATCTAACTTTTTTGAGTCTGAAGTAGGCGTCCTTTAGTGGAAGTTTTTCCTTAGTTTTTTCATCAGTCTCGTTTTTATATTTTATAAAGGAGAAGTTAGCTTTGGTGTAGTTTCTGATCTTGATGTCTGTGAGGCTGCCGTCAACCTCTTTCGTAAATCCAATTGATTCGTCAAGTTTTCCATTGGTTTTTTCAAATTCAATTCTCAATTTGTGAGTATCTGTATCTTGAACTACATTGAAGAACCATGGGTCTGGCTTTTCGAATCTATCTATAACCCTTGTCTCTTGGAGCTTGTAGCGTCCAACTGTAAGGTTTTTAAATACGAACTCAGAGTTACCACCATAAGAGTAGATAGGCATATCGTATCCGCCCTCAATCTTATTTCCATTCTCATCAACTTGGGTTAGTCTAAAGTCGGCGTTTTCTACTGGGATATTATTTCCTTCTTTATCTTTTAGACCTTCGATCTTTTGGAATTTGAAGTCGATGTAGTTCTTGTCGTTGGTTATACTTGTAAGTTTTCCTTCATTATTTGTTTGGAAGAACTTATTATCTGTCATTTCGACATACTTGCCATCTTTGCCTTTCTCGTATCCTTTGACAATCTCTGTCCATGAACCATCTTTTGCTTCAGTGAACTTGATTGTGAGGAAGGAATCAGTTGGAGCATATCCCTCGGCAGGCTTTGTCTCCTCTAGGATATAGGTTCCTGCTTCGATATTAGTAAACTCTACACCGAGGTTAAGCTCAGATTGGGCTATGGCGAATCCTTTTTCCTCGTCAAATGGCTCAACTCTTTTACCCTCTTCCTTGCTGACAGAGTCATCTAATACAGGCTTGTTGTTTTCGTCAGTTATTACTCTTTCAACTTTTTCGAATTTTCCATCTACAAGTTTCTCTTTAATTTCAGTCTTAACTTTCTTCAAGCTGAAAGATGCACCAGCTATGTTTTGGTATGATTCAATATCTTTCTTGAAGAAGCTTAGGCTTGTTCTATTCTTGTAGTTTGTAACTTGGGCATCGTTGATTCCCTTGTATGGAGCGTCTGGTCTGGCTGGTTTGGAACGACCATCATCCTCGATTACTTCGATATATTTACCGAATTTCTCATTAGAAGATGCTAGACCTTCGATTGTTCTTAATAATAAATCATTCTTCTCAGCTGGAGTTATTACATCCATATTGAAATCATCGCTAGATGTAAATTGATGAGTGAAGTCAAAGGTGATTCCCATGTAGTCAGCATCACTAGGTTCCTTGCCCGCATAGACAAAGACCTTGAAGTACCATTTCATTGGCTTGCCGTTTTTGTCTTTTGGTAGCTTGTAAGTTCCATCTGGTGCTTCGATCTCGGTTAGTTCATAGATACCAGGACTTAGTTCTCTGAAGTAGTTATCTCCTGGCTCACCCGTAGCTTCTGATGTAGCGTCGAACTTTTCTTTGGCATATTTTAGGTTTTCGTTAGCTTCGCCTTCTGGAATTATTCTTCCAGTCTTTTTGCCTTTGTCGTCTAGCTCATCTTTATAAAGAGTCCTATCTCCATTTACAATCTTACGAGCTCTAAATCTACTTCCTGTAAGGGCGGCCTTGTTTTCGTTTACCTTGGTTATTCTTAGAGGAATCCTAAATCCTGACTCGTCCTTGTTAAAGATCTCTGTTAGATTACCGTTAGAGATATTTACTACTACAGTTTTGTCCTTTCCTGCTTTACTAAAGTCTATTGGGATTTCTGTTCTGACTTCTGATCCCCAGCCACCTGCTATTTCACTATCTCTACTATATACAAGTTTATATTCTCTTGTAGCATCAAGGTTCTTGAAATCAACAGTTCCGGCGTAAGGAGCATTAGTCTTACTTCCTTCTACTATCTGCCAATCGTCTTGATCTCCAAGTTTATTATTTACTTCTAGTCTAATGGTTCCTGCAGATCCTTGAGGTGGTTTCTTGCTTGTGTCGATGCCGTTTTCTTCATTAGAGTAGATGAATTTTGCCTTAACATTCATATCACCAGTTGGGACAATAGTCTTATTTACAAAGCTTGCAGAAATTGTCACGTCGTGTGCTGGCATATCGAAGGAGTAAGTATCTCCATCTTTAGTAACATTTTCGACATTTATATTTAATTGATCTAGCTTTTTGCCGTCGTCTGGGGTGACTGTAACAGTTACTTTCTTTCCTGCTTCCACTTTACCACTTGGACTTACGCTAATCTTACCACCAGTTGTTGGCATAGTAGTAATAGTATAAGAGTTTGGTGAAGGTTCTGGGATTTCGCTAAATTCAGCACTTACTGTTACATCTGCTGCTGGCATTGTAAGTTGGTAATTGCCATTATTAACATCATCTGCCTTGTCTTCATTGTTTACTAGTAGGGTCTTTAGTATATATCCGTCATTTGGTTTAACTGTTAGGTTGACTGTGTCACCTTCTTTTAGATTTTCGGACTTATCAGCAGTTACGCTACCATTTACTATATTTTTATCTATTGTAACACTATAAGTTGTTTCTTTGTTTATAGCATCTTCATTGTCATACCCTTTTGCATAGGTACTTGCTCTTCGTTTTTGACCTACGCCGTCAAGATAGTAGCCCGCTATAAGACCGATTCTTTCACCACTAGTATAAGGAACTTCTACTTCTATTAAAACAGGATTCTCTATAGCGTCATTAGTGGAAAATCTAGCTATCATAATATTATTATTATCTTTATCGTATGGGCCCACTTTGTATGGGATAGATTTAGGTGTACCCTTAATTTGTTCAAGTGTTGAGCCTTTTCCAACTTCTTTTGCACTTAATACCTTTATAGAATTGAAAGTTGCTGTTCCGTCAAATCTTTCCAATTCCAAGAATTGTTGTGATTTTTTATTTGGAGTAATAAGGATTTGTTGTCTATAAGCCTTAGTTCCGTCATCTTTATTTATAGAAATAATTTTGGATTCAACTCTACCTTGTGTATTATCAGTGTAGACTTTCTCCTCATCGGACTTTGCAGGGTCAACATTTTGCCAACCAGTTATTGGTGCTCCAACACTTTGTGGTGTGTTTTCATCAGATATTTCTAGGCCGCTTACTGATTTCATTAGAGTTCCTAGGCCTATTGGTTCGATTCTATCGAGGCCAAAGGTTTGGTATCTTACACTTTGAGTTGAGTAGTCAGATGTCCTTGGGTTTTTGTTTGTAGCTGGGTTATCCCTGTATTTCTTGACTGTTCCGTCTTTTTCCACACGGATATACCATTTGCCTGGATCTTTTTCGTAACCTGCTGGTCCCCTGTATTCTTCTAGGACGTAGTAGCCTGGTTTTAGTTGGTCGAAGGTTACTATACCTTGGTTAGGAGCTTCGGCTTCGATCTCTTCTGGGCTCTTTCCAGTTTGACCACCCTTGCCATCATCCTTGGTAATTGGCACACCAGGAGTTACCTTTTGGATGTATTCTTTCGCGTAGCCTGCTTCGTTTGTTTCTATCTCGTATTTTTCATTTGCTGTATAGAGTCTGAAGTAAGCACGTCTTAGACCAACTCTTATAGGATTTCCGTCTTTATCCTTGTGGCCAATAGCATTACCAACCTTTTTGATGGAGAATTTACCTAATTGCGCCTTTTCTTCAAAGTCGACAACTCCCTTAAATACTGAGTGGAGGTCGGTTTTGGCGTTGGTGTTAGGGTCTCTAACGATTAGTTTCATTTCTCCTCTGCTGGCAATGGCTTCTGCCTCTACCTTTAGGACGATATCATTAGCCTTCTTGTAGGCAGCTGGTGGGTTTGTTTCTCTTAGGATATAGTAGCCACCAAATTCTAGGTTTTCAAGGTGGAAGATTCCTTTTTCATCTTGGATGATTGGCTCCTTGTTGTAAGGAATATAGTTTCCATCTTTATCCTTAGCTTCTATTATAGCTCCGTAGTAGTCGGCTCTATATATATTGAAGCTTACTGGCTCACCGTTCTTACCTTTGAGTTGTCCCCCAAGTTCTGTCGTTTTTACTTCTGTTTTACCAGTTTCATCAGTTACGATTTCTCCCTTGTACTTACTGAAAGGTACGTCTATCTTTCTTGAGTCATTGCCTATTTGGAAGGCCTTAACTCTATCCTTTCCATTTATTATGGAAGCTAATGGCACCTCTGTAAGATTTGGTTTTTGAAGGTCTGATTCTTTTGGGACTTCGTATAGTTTATATTCTAGGTCGCCTTTTTTCTTTCCTGCTTTTTCGTCATCTTCTTTGACTTCACTTACTACAAGCTTCCAACCGTAAAGTGTGGATTGCTTATAGCCTTTTGGAGCTTCTAGCTCTTGGAGGAGGTAGGTTCCTGGTTTTAGGCCTTTGAATGTAATGTAACCGCCACCCTTGGCTTGTTGACCGTCGATTTTATCTTCAGTACTTGCTGTTGGGGTTGTGTGGTCAGTGTAGTCTTCTTCTAGATAGAAGTCCCCATCTATTAGGCCAAGAGACATTAGTCTAAACTTAGCATCGCCTAAACCCAGGTGTTCTTCTGTAGTATCTAGGTTTTCGGTTCTTACCTTCCTAAACTTGATCTCAGTCTGTTTGGTCTCGTTCATGATTATAGGAAGGTCGATTTCTTTTCCATCTCTTGTGGCCTTCTCAGTATCGAGATCTGCGTCTACAAAGCTTACTTCTACATCTATTATCTTGCCAGAAATATCTTTTTTCTCCTCTGCTTGAAGTAGGTAGAGTGAAGCTTTTTCGTAGCCTTCTGGTACTTTTGTTTCTTCTAATACATAGAAACCAGCTGGGATTTGGTCGAATTTGAACTCACCATATGAACCCGCAGATTCCTTATCGTATTTTTTGTCATAGGTTAGAGTATCTGGAGTTTTGAATTTATTTTTAGCATCATTTAGATCTTTTGCGTTTATTTTTCTTAGTCTAAATTTTGCTCCATTAAGTTTGACAAACTTATTTCTCTTGACAAATTCAAGCTTACCGAGGTTGTCTTCTATATTTGTAACCTTGACTTTGATATTGTTGGTCTCATCTTTTTTTATTTCTACAAGAGAGGTTTTACCATCAGCTGCTTTTGGAACAGTTTCCTGATCTATTTTTACATCTGTTTCAAATCCATCATTTACATGGATTTTTGGTAGTTTCTTAGCCCTGTATGGACCGTCGTCTGGATGGATTTCTTTTCTAATTACTTCAATATCGAAGTCTTGGATTTTTTCGTATCCTCCAACTTTTGGAGTCTTTATTTCTTGAACTTTGTATTTACCAGGTCTTAGGTAGAGTTTATTCACTGTGTCATCATCTGTTGATGTCCAAGTTTTGCTTTCACCTGTATCGATATTGGTAAATCTAAATTCAGCTCCAGCAAGCTTTTCGCCAGCCTTATTATATTTATCAATTTCTATTGGATCCATGACACGACCTGCGATTAGCTCTTGCCATTTTCCAGTGTCTGTGTGGGAGTAGAATACAAGCTTAACTGAATTAGCCTTGTCATCGTCCCAGTCATTACCATCTTTATAAGATGCTATAACCTTGTTATAAAGCCTTGTTGCCATCGCATATTGGGTAGATTGGACTGGTGGGTAGTTTCTAATCCTTGTTTCGTTGTCTTTTAGACTTCTTAGACCGTCGTTTGTTTTTCTCTTTTCATCTGATCCTTCAAAGGAATCTTCCCAGCCTGGTAGTGGAAAAGGCTTACGATTACCTTGGAGGGTGTGTTCTACCTTCCAGTCATCTACGTTGTTGTCTGAAGGAACGTCAAAATAATCTTTTGATAAAGCTTTACCATCTGTGAAGTGGTGGATTACCCTTTGGTACATGGATGCTTCTATCATCCTGTGCATCTCGTGATTATTATTTTCTTCATAGTATTCTTTTTTGACTTCTTCACCATAGAAGTAAATTTTCTTCATAAGCTCTTCCATGGCTTGGCCCTGAGTCTTGGTACCGTCGTTTAGGTAAACTTCATTTTTGTATTTAACATTCTTTGTTAAAAGATATTTTAAGCTATATTCACCAGATTTGTTACCTATGGACTCATTAAGTCTATTTAGAAGGTAGTCACCTGAAACGTCTTCGTGAATATCTAGGAAGACTCCTTTGGATCCGTCATATACAGGAGCGTTGATACGATCGTTGAAACATGATACCATATCGAAGTTTTTGTTGATACGCATTACTGGATATGGATTTTCAACGTAGGCTAGGTATCCATTGACCAAGGCTTGGTCTGGTACCCTTTCTGTAAATAGATTTACACTACCACCTTCTGTATCATTGGCTTCATCTACGTTATATTTTTTCTTCTCTTCTAGTTGTGTCCTAAAGTTGTAGGTGTCGTTTCTTTTACCTTTTTCGTTTATATATTCGTAGGAGACTAAGGTGCCAGGGTAGTACTGACCGTTAGGTAATATAACGTCTTGGGCTTGGGTAGTTCTCCTATAACCACCATCTTTTAGTGGTACAAAGTAAACTTTTCTTGGTTTGATAGTTTGATCTTCTTGAACGCTATTTGTATCAAAGGTAGGGTTGTCCAAGGCTGGGTCTTGGCTCTCGCCACGTCTTAGAAGATCTAGGGCGTACCAGTCAGCTCTTGTATCAGATTTTCTATCTGCAACTATAGTTCTGGTGTTGTCATAGTAGAATCTCTCGTTAGTAAATCTGTCATTTAGACCAAAGAAGGTTGCAGGAATATTTGTTTCCACTAGGTTGAATGGAACTTTTGCAAATCTTTCTGCATCATCTACTCCCTTTAGCCATTTGATAGGAGTAGGCAGTCTGTCAAATCTATCTTTGTACTCTGTTAAGAGATTGTCTATATAGTTTTTGTCAGGGTTAATCCTAAAACCTATATTATAAGTTTCGTGAACTTGGTCAGGATCTATTAGGGCCTTGACCTTGATATATAATTTGTCTCCAAGATCTGATTTACTGATTTGTGTGTCTTGGCTTAGAATCTCGTCCATATTTCTTGAAAGAATATAGTCATCTGTTGTAGAATCTAAGTCTTTTTTATCTTTTGATGCCTTGAATCTAAAATTCTTTAGACCTTGATTGGCTGAACCGAAGACAGTTAGGTTCAACTTTTCAAAATCAAGCTTATTATTTGTGTCTATTAGCTTATCTGTATCTACCTCTATGTCCCATTCTACATAAGCCCCTGTTAGTTTTGCCTTATCTGCTTCAGCTATCTTATCAATAGAGTTTCCATTCTTATCCTTTAGTTTTTGAGAAAGTGTTCTCCAATTTAGTTGGTAAGGGTAGGTACCTGATTGACTTTCACCTTGGTCTACAATAGTGTATCCTGAATCAACTGGTGAAGAATCGTTTCTTCTTACAGTTATCCTTGGCATAGATTGGACAGAATTACCTTTCGGTGCAACCTTGATATCTATGTTGACAGAGCTAGCATATCCTATATTAGCTGTGTCGAAGGCAAGGATTTGATCTATATCTAAATCCATGTTTTCTGTAACTTTGTCTACATAAGTATATCTAATGTAGTGGTTGTCGCCCTCTTCTATATATTTGCCAGTTGCTATTAGTTTGCCATCGTGATAGAGGTCGTTTATCTCTTGATCAGCGTCTTTTTTTAGATATGGACCAACCTTTACATCAAAGTAGTGGTTCTCTGGTATAGGAAGCTTATCTGTTGCCTTTACCTGGATAGTTGCTTTCAAGTTGAACTTTTTGTCGCCCCATGAATTAGATACAGCTAAATTTAGTGTCCTAAAGTTCTCTTTCCTGTCTTTTTCTACAAGAGCCTTGATGGCAGCGTCGTTTGCTGTCATTAGTTTTGCTTGGTCTTCTCTTGTGAGTTTGTATTTTTCTCCTAGGCTTGTTAGAAGATTTTGGATATCTTCTATTCCCTTAGTTTTATCAGCGAGGGCGGCCTTTAGTTCGGCGTCTGCCTTGGATAGATTGGAGTCTTCTTTGACTTCGGTTTTGGCTTTGTTTTCTTCTTCTTTCGTAGGAGAGTCTTCCTTTAAGTTTCTTAGAAGATCATCTTTCTTATTAGCTTCTTTCTTAGCAGCTTCCTTTTCTGCCTTAAGATTATCATTAGTTTCTTCTTTAGATTCCTTGGTTTCTTTCTCGCTTGGAGATTTTTCTTCGGAGGCTTTCTCTTCTGCAGAAGCTTCTTCGGCTTTTCTTGCTTCTTCTGCCTTCTTGGCTTCCTCGGCTTTTTTTGCTTCCTCTGCTTTAGCCTTTTCTTCAGCAGCTTTCTTTTCCTCTTCATCCTTTTTCGCAGCTTCTTCGTCATCGTCTGAGGATTTTTCTTCTTCCTTTACAAAGCGTGGGCTTTTGACTTCTCTGCCATTTATCTTGTGGCTTTCGATTTTGGTATTATTCTTATCAGTCTTGCTTGTAACGGTAAGTTTTAGGATATATGAAGCAGGGATATCAAGGTCGAGCTTTTCTTGGTAAGGTACTTTTGTGGAGAATTCTTTCTGTATATTGAATCCCTTATCATCTGCCTTGTAGTAGTCAAGAGAGATTTCTGTGTCTTCTTTTTTAAGATTTTCTAGATTAATTGCATAGTTGATTTTGTTTTTCTCATTTACTCTGGATTCTTCATCGCCTTTGTCCTTGGAGATGATGTAATCAGTGTAGATTACCTTATCCACGTCACCATCGTCCTTCTTGTAGGAGATAGATCTTAGGGCATCTTCTGATTCCTTGATGTGGGTAAGCTTTAGCTCTTTACTCTTATCTTCTTTTTCATATTCTACGAACTTGTAGGAAATTCTTTGAAGAATTAAGTTGAATTGACCTATGTCTAGTGATAGATCCATTGAGTAGAGCTTATTTGTATCGATTGCTTTCTTGTCAATTGGAGCTTCTACAGTGTAGGTGATCTCGTTTTCAAAAGTTGGTGTACTAAGATTTAGTGTGTGAAGCTCGTCTTGCTTGTTTGACTTATCTTCTCTTTTCTCTTCCTTACCATCGATTACAACTTTAGTAAGCTTGATGTCCTTTAGGGCTTGGTTTGGGTTTAGCATTAGGCTTAGGCTTAGCTTGTTATTAGGATTATGGTAAGATTTTTCCTTCTTGGCTAACTTGATATCATAGATTATTCCATCATGATTATCATTGAGCCTTGCCTTTTGGCTAAGTATGTAGTTACTAGGGTCTTCCTCAGCTATGGTAGGAGCTTCTTCTTGTGGAGCTTCTTCTATGACTTCTGTAGTCTCAGCTGGTGCGCTTTCTAATACATCTTCGTTGTAGACTTCCCCACTGTCTTCTATGTAGGTGTCTTCGCTCGTTTCTTCAATATATGTATCTTCCCCTCCACCACTATCGGCAATTCTTATGATAGTAGGCATTTCTTTCGGCCTTTTTGTGCCGGATGAGGCGAATACATTGGTAGGTATCGACATGGTTATAGCTATTATTAGTGAAAATAGCTTTACGATAAATTCTCTGGCTCTCTTGTTCATGATATCTCCTTTTTACGGTAGTTTGCTAAAGTGATAGGGTTCACTTCATCTTTCAAGCTAATATAATACAAATAATTTCTCTTTTGGATATTAAATTCTATTTCAAATCTTAGTACCCTTCTTAATTATATTCTAACTTAAATACAAAATAAAAACAAGAGTTTTTGAAGAATTTTATATATATTTTTAAAAAACCCAATATATCTAAAAAATGTTTCATAATGTTTGTGTTTATGTTATAAAATGTTGGGGTTTTTGCTTATTTTGGGACAATAGTTGAAATTGGTAAAAATTGAGATGTGTTGACGGGCTATATAAGGAAAGAATTGAGACATTAAGGCTTTGATCGACATAAGGGAAGTTAAAGCCCCTATGAGATATCTCGCTTCGCTTCGCTCCGCTCGACGGTAGGTAAATTGAATAGATCTCTCGACAAGCTCGAGATGCCACCTTCGGTGTCAGTTTGCGGATTCAGGTCAAGAACATTTGACCTTTATCTTATTAACTTTGAACGATAGTCATCGTTCTTTTATCCTTTGTTATTTCTTAACAAAGGATACTGCACTATTTTGCTTTGCAAAATAGTGGCCCATGACGAGGGCTCCCTCGATTAAGGGCTGCCATCAATTCTCTATCATTCATTGTGGCCAGGCCCATTAGATATAAGGGAACTATTTCCCTTACTGTTATTTGTAGCACCAGTTTTCCCTTATTTCGACCTTGTGGAGATGTCTCGGGTATTGGAATAGTTGCTTAGATAATTTATTCTTCGATATTTACATGTCATCGTAGACTGGAGACCTCTCGTCGCTTCCTCGTGGAAGCTCTGTCGAGGTGGAAATTTTTTTACTAGATGTCTCCATTTCGATTAGCTTCTCTTTATATAATAGAAACAGCATTGAGATGTCTCGATTTCGCTCGCCATAAGGATAAGGATGTGATTTACTTTTATTTGATTATAACAATTCCCTTATCTCGGGTATTGGGAATTTATTTAGATAAGTTGTTCTTTGATATTTACATATCGTCATAGACTGGAAATTTCCTGTAGCTACGCTTTGTTGAATTTGAAGGATCTAATATAAGTACTTTATGACTAATTAAATCAATTTATTCGATAGAGCTATAAGTTTGAAAATAGATAAAGGTTTTGAATAGTTGAGTTATATAGATATATTTTTAGAATATTGAATTTCTTATGGTTTGAAGTACTATAATAGTAACCATGATTGTTGTAGAAGAAAATGCATGGTTTCGACCAAATAAAAAGACGAGCGTAGGGCTCGTCTTTTTTATGCTAGTTATCATCGAGTATACTATCTAGCCATTTGCAGATTAAGTGACCAACTATATCTACTGTGATAGTAACTATGATGTTGTAGAATTCTCGCACGATTTCACCTCCTTCCATGCTAATGGAAGTGATGATAACATATATATTATACTTCATTTTATATAGTTTTTAATTTTCTACAAAATTATTGAATTATTCTATTAATATTATTATATTAAGCAATTCTCATTCTTTTATTCTGGATGCTTGTAGCTATAGAAGTGTGATTTTTAATTATGAGATGTCTCGACTACGCTCGACATAAGGGGTATAGGATTTGAAATCTTCCGCTTCGATTCATAGTGGTTTTTATATAATTTATGAGATTCCTCCACTTCGGTCGGGATAAGGTACGGAATACATTCCCATTAGATATAAGGACAATAGCGTGATTTGTTTTTATGT
Source organism: uncultured Anaerococcus sp. (assembly GCA_902465755.1). GTDB lineage: Bacteria > Bacillota > Clostridia > Tissierellales > Peptoniphilaceae > Anaerococcus. The sequence goes on along the minus strand of CABQOK010000007.1, from coordinate 5,117 downwards.
GAATACTACAATTCCCTTTCCCTTACTTCGACCTTGTGGAGAAGTCTCGGGCTGTAGGGTGACTGTTTAGGATATCTATACTTTAATTCCTAGAATTTTTTATTTTTAGGTAAAGGAAAACTGCCCTAGGAGTTGGGCAGTTTGTTATTCTAATATTATAGTATGTTTGTGTTTTTCTTATCCAACTAGTTCATGAATGTGGCCTCCGTTTTTTATTAGCATCCTGCATCTCTCTTTGCTTTCGTTGTAGGCTTTGAAGATTTGTCTTTTTCTTTCTGCATCGTAGTAGACTTTCCATGTTCCGTTGAGGATGAAGTTTTTGCCCTCGTGTTTGATAAAGGCCTTTACGTCGTCTAGAGGGTAGCCTAGAAAAAGTCCTATCTCGTGAGGGAAGTCGTCGACTTTTAGTCTTATTGCTAGCCTATTTAGGCATTTGGCAAGGCTTTCAGTATCATAGCCTAAGTTTTTTATAAAAGTTTTAGTTTCTTCATCTTCTAGGATGGTCTCAAGTTTCTTATTTCTGTATGCTAGTACTAGGAACCCTTTTTCCTTTTTGGCAATAAGTTTGAACTTAAGATCGCAGGATTTGCAAGTCTTAATGGCCTCTTCCCAAGATTTGATTACTCTTCTTACGTAATTTAGGTCAGTTGATCTTATCTGGAAGAGATTAGCTGCCTTTATCCCGCACAAAACTGGAGATGCGTGGAAGACTAGGAATTCTTCCTGCATTAGATTTTCTCTAGAAGAGTTTTGGCGAGATTCCTAACTGATTCGAGAGCCTCCTCGTCTGGGTCATCGTAGGCGATTAGACCATCTGCTGCTAGGTTGATTCCACTATCTTTGGCCCTTTCTTGCCAATCATACATCCATTGGCCGTCATTCCATTCGTATGATCCGAAAAGGACTGTTGGCTTGTTATCAAGTTTATCTTCAACTTCTTCAAACATTGGCTCGAACTCACCATCTTCTAGTTGTTCATTTCCCATTGCTGGACATCCAAAAGCGAAGGCATCGAAATTTGTTATATTATCTGATGTGAACTCTCCTGCGAAAAATATTTCTGCCTCACTGCCATTTGCCTTTACTGCTTGTACGAATTCTTCTGCCATCTTTTCTGTATTACCTGTTCCTGACCAATATACTACTGCTACTTTTGCCATAATTTTCTCCTTTATTGTTTATTATTTTTATGTTAACCTCATCTCAATTGATGATAGTGATAACCTTTATCAGTGTTTTTGTAAAAAAAATTACATTCTTTATAAATTAGTATTGAAGTTTTGTGAAATTACCTCTTAGTGGGTCTTATTATTTTGTGCTTGTTATGTCCTTATTTAAGAACTTCTAGCAACCGCAACCACAAGAAGTGTGATTATCGTTTTTGTGATTTGATGAGCTGCAAGCTGTGCAATCTTTACATCCTGCATGACCATCTGCTGATATAAATCTTGTGTAAATCACATAGGCGCATATGCCGAGGATTATTATTAGTAAAATTATTGATTGAATGTTCATGTTATCTCCTTTAAGCTCCCTCTCCCCACAATATATGATTGCGAGGAGATGTGCTTTTCTAATAGCTTTAAGCTACTGATTTTTCGTAGTTAAGTCTTTTCTTTTCTTGTGATGGTTTTCTAGCTATTAGGTAGATTAGTAAAGCTAGTCCAGCAAATCCAAATATTGTTCCTATGTTGAATATTCTGTATAATATTAGGTTTGCAATATTGTAGAATATCAAGCTTACTAGGTAAGCATAGCCCATTTGGTAGGATATGGTAATTGCTGTCCATTTGTTATCTGCCATTTCTGTCTTGATAGCTCCTACTGCTGCAAAGCATGGCATGCATAGCATGTTGAAAAGTAGGAAGGAATATCCAGCTACTGGAGTAGCTAGGGCGTGGTTGAAGGCCATCAAGAGTTCTTGGCTTTCTTCTGTAACTTCTGAACCTAATCCTAGGACAACTCCCATTGTAGCAACTACATTTTCTTTGGCTACAAAGCCTGTGATTGTTGCTACTGTTGCCTGCCATGAATCAAAACCAATTGGTCTAAATATTATGGCAATTGCTGATCCTAATCTTGCTAGTATTGATGTTTCTGCTTCAGCTTCTACTAGGTTAAGACTAAAGTCGAAGTTTGATAGGAACCATATTATAATTGTTGAAAGGAATATTACAGTTCCTGCTCTTTTAACGTAAGCCTTTGACTTGTTGTAGACATCTGTAAGCACTGACTTAGCACGTGGTGCGTGGTATGGAGGTAGTTCCATGATAAATGGAGCAGGATCTGCTTGTAACTCTTTGAATTTCTTCAATATGATTCCAGATACTACTATGCTTGCTATACCTATCATATAGAAGGAGAAGGAAACAAGGGCTTGGTGTTCTGGGAAGAAGGCTCCAACGATTAATGCTATTACTGGTAGTTTTGCTGAGCAAGGCATAAAGGTCGAAGTCATTATTGTAATCTTTCTGTCCCTATCAGATTCGATAGTCCTTGATGCTTGAACTCCTGGAACTCCACATCCTGTAGCAACCATGGCTGGGATAAATGATTTTCCTGATAGGCCAAATCTCCTAAACATTCTGTCCATGATGAAGGCCACTCTTGCCATATATCCAATGTCTTCTAGGATGCTTAGGAGGGCAAATAGGACCATCATTTGTGGCAAGAATCCAAGTACAGCTCCCACACCTGCAATGATACCATCTATTACTAGGGAGTGGATTACCGGGTGGATTGATGCTTGATCCATTAGACCTGACACCCAAGGGGTTAGAGTTTCTTCAAAGAAACCATTTACGGCATCTGTTCCTAAGGTTCCTGGACTTTTCTCATAAACTGCCATGAAATAAACTAAGAACATCACTAGGGCAAAGATTGGAAGTCCCCAAATTCTGCTTGTAACGATCTTATCTATCCTGTCAGTTATGGATAATTTTGGTTTTGCCTTGACCAAGACAGCTGTTGACAAATTTTCGAGATTTTCGTATCTTGCGGAAGTGATGATACTTTCTGCGTCATCATCCATCTTTTCTTCGAAGTCTTCTCTGATTTTTGTAACTTCCTTCAAATCATTTGAGTTGATATTGAGATGGCTTAGGCTTTCTTCGTCATTTTCAAACAATTTTATTGCATAATATCTTGATAATTCTTTGTCTAATTTGTTTGAATAATCTTTTTCTATTTTACTTAAAACTTCTTCAAGTTCGTCGTCGAAAACCAAGCTATTTGGTTTGATATCTCTGTCTTTAAGCTTAACTGTCTCACTAATTAGCTTATCAACACCTTGGCCTTTCATGGCAACTATCTCGACAATAGGACAGCCTAACTTCTTTGAAAGCTTGTCTACGTCAATCTTATCTCCCCTACTTCTTACAATGTCCATCATGTTAAGAGCGATGACAACAGGGATATTTAGCTCTAATAGTTGACTTGTAAGGTATAAGTTTCTAACTATATTTGAGCCATCTACTAAGTTGATAATTAAATCTGGTCTTTCACCTACAAGATATTCCCTACTTACGACCTCCTCCATTGTGTAAGGAGAAAGAGAGTAGATGCCAGGAAGGTCTTCTATAATTATATCTTTGTGGCCCTTCAAAACTCCTTGTTTCTTATCTACTGTAACCCCTGGCCAGTTACCAACTCTTTGGTTTGAACCTGTCAAGGCATTAAATAGGGTAGTTTTTCCAGAGTTTGGGTTACCTGCTAATGCTATTTTGTAAGTCATATTTCTTCAACCCCTATATTCTTCGCATCTTCTTTTCTAATAGTAAGCTCATATCCACGTAAGCTTACTTGGATAGGATCTCCTAAGGGAGCTACCTTTCTTACAAAAACTTCTGTATTTTTTGTAAGACCCATATCCATGATTCTCCTCTTGGTTGGGGAATCTCCTAAAATCTTTACTACTTTGACAGTCTTACCTATTTCTGTCTTATCTAATGTATTCATTTAACACTCCTTAACCATAATTCGTTTAGCCAAATCCTTGCTTAGAGCAAAGCGGTTGCCATCGATAACGAAAATATAGTTTACTCCATCAAATTTCTGCAAGCTAATGATTCTGCCCTTCGCAAAACCAAGATTGTTCAAATGTTTCCTAATTGAATCTGTCCCCTTGATGGCGACAATTTCAGCTTTTTCACCTTCATTTAATAATGTTACAGGCACTATAACTCCAATCTATTTTAACAGCAACAAACATTTTTTAGATATATTATAATATATCTAAAATTTACTCTGTTTATTATCTGCTAATAATATATCACAAAACGAAACAATAATCAATATCAAAAGAAAATAATTTTTATTTTCATAGTATTAGCATCTACATTATATGGGTTGAGGCCTTGATTTACCATGATTTGGGAAGGAAATTTATTTTAGATAGTAATGGATGCGAGATGTCTTCTCTGAGGTAGACAGAAGGGGAATTGAAGGTTTTATGAGATGTCTCGACTTCGCTCGACGGTAGTTTGCGGATTCGACTTCGTCTCATACTCGCAAAGCCTCGATTAAGGGCTGCCATCAATTCTCTATCGTTCATTGTTGCCAGGCCCATTAGATATAAGGGTAAGGGCATTCTATTCGATCGATATAAAGGACTGTTTCTCTTGCTGTTATTTGAAGCACAAGTTTTCCCTTACTTCGACCTTGTGGAGAAGTTTGGGGTTTCGGATATTTGCTTAAATAAGTTGTTCTGTAATATCTACGTGTGGCTTAGACTGTAGACCTCTTGTCGCTTCCCCGTGGAAGCTCTGTCGAGGTGGATTGCGGGCTCAGCTTCGTTTCACCTTTTTTTAATAGAACGATATTCATGGTTCTTTTATCCTTTGTTAATATTAACAAAGGATACTACACTATTTTGCTTTACAAAATAGTGGCCCATGACGAGGGCTCCCTAGATTTTGAACTCTTCGAGTTCTTGGAACTTATTTTTCAAATAAGTCCCAAGAACTCGATTTTTTCCAAAAATCGAAGCTCGACAGTCCGGCACATTTTATCAGTTCGCTACGCTCGCTATGACAACTCCATTAGAGGTGGAGAAGTTTTATGAGATGTCTCCACTTCGGTCGACGGTAGTTTGCGGGCTCAGCTTCGCTTCACCTCGC
>CABQOK010000006.1 GCA_902465755.1 uncultured Anaerococcus sp. | reverse complement strand
TCATAGATACTTTAAGGTCTGTGAAGGCCTTAGAAACTTCTGCTCTTACAGGAGGCATTGTTAGTCCTGCTACAAGAAGGAGGGCAGCTGCTACTGCTAGGTATTTTTTCTTTGAATTTTTCTTATAAGATTTGGCTGTCATATATAATTTCTCCTTTTCTATATCATCGAGCTTAAATTCGTCAGTTTCAAAGTCTAGGTCATTTATCTTATCATAAACATTTTTCATCTCGAATTTCCTTTCTAATTTTTTTCTTGCCTCGGGATACTCTGTTATAGAGCCCAGCCTTTGTTATGTCGTAGATTTTGGCTAGGTCGTCGTAGGAGTAGCCTTCTATAAATAATTTCCTAAAAATTTCTCGGTCCTTTTCGTCTAGGACCTTTAGAATCTCATCTGTCTCGTCTAAGTAAATCTCATCCTCGTCTTCTAAATAGTATTCTACTTCATCGAAATCCACACTTTTGTGCCTGATTTCTTTTCTAAGGGCATCTATAGCCTTATATCTTGCTACACCTGCACACCAGTTTTTAAAGCTTGATCTTTTAGGATCAAAGGAATCTATATTATCCCAAACTGCAAGGGTGCTGTCATTTAGGACTTCCATCCTTATATTTTCGTTAAAGGTTAATACCTTATAAATAGATGCTTTCATAACTGGGCCATAGGTGTCGATAAAAATCGTTAAGGCTTTTTCATTTCTTTTTTTCATGCCCTTTATTATTTTTTCTTCACGCATCTTATCCTCCTTCACCTATATATTCGTAACAATATCTTGTTTTCTATCAAAAATTATATTATTTTTCTAATAATAATTATTCACCAAATTCTATTAAAATCTACTTTTTACTGAATATTTGATATAAAGCATAAGTATTTATAAAAACTGCTTTATCATGCTACTTCAAGGACTTGCAAACATTTCCATAATTTGTTATCATTTATAAGCAGTATTAAAAAGGGAGGAAATATGAAGAAGAATAAAATTTTGCCAATTCTTTTATCAGCAGCTATGCTTTTTACTGCATGTGGTAATAACACAGCTGATAAGAAGGATGGAGCTAAGGAAGAAACTTCAAAGGAAGAAACTGCTAAGACAGAAAGCTTTAAGGCGACAGAAGCAGGACACATCTGAGACATAGAAGCTACAGTTAATTTTGAGGGAGATAAGATAGCTTCAATTGATCTAGTACATAAGGAAACAGAAGGCTTAGGAGACGAAGCAGCAGATAAAATCGTAAAAGAAATAGTAGATAAACAATCTATAAATGTAGATACTGTTTCAGGTGCTACAGTTACATCAACTGCCCTAATCGAAGCAGTGAAGGCTGCCATTGAAGAAAGTGGTCGTGACCTTAAGCTTTATGAAAAGGAAAGTGACGAAGCTAACAAGGAAACAGAAACTAAGGATTATGATGTAGTAGTTGTAGGTGGTGGTGGAGCAGGATTTGCTGCTGCAGTAACTGCCAAAGAAGCAGGTGCTAATGTCCTACTTCTTGAAAAACTTGGCCAAGTTGGTGGTAATACTCTAATTTCTGGTGGAGAATACGCAGCTCCAGCTAACGAACTTCAAGAAAAAGAAGGAATCGAAGATAGTAAAGAACAATTCGCTAAAGACGTTGAAGAAGCAGGCGGAAACAAGGAGTTAATCGAAGTATTAGCTGACAAGGCAACAGATGGTGCCCACTGGCTAAGAGATGACATCGGAGTAGAATGGCTAGATAGCTTGATGTTCTTCGGTGGACACTCAGTTAAAAGATCTTACATTCCTAAAAACCACACAGGAAATGAATTAATTTCTAAATACAAAACTAAGGCAGAAGAGCTTGGAATCGACCTAATGACAAACACAGACGTTAAGGAAATCCTTACAAAAGACGGAGTAGTTTGTGGAGTTAGGGCAGAAGGAAGCGACAAAAACTACGAAATTAACGCTAAATCAGTAGTTCTTGCAACAGGTGGGTTCGGTGCAAATGCTGAAATGTGCTACGAAAACGATAAGGAAGTTGACGAGCACGTCCTATCAACTAACTCTCCAGGAGCAACAGGAGATGGTATCGTAATGGCACAAGCTCTTGGTGCAGATACTGTAGATATGGACAAGATCCAACTATACCCAGTATGTGACGTTGAAACAGGAAAACTTCTATACTGTGGAGATACAAGACTTGTAGGTGGAGCACTTCTAGTAAACAAAGAAGGTAAGAGATTCGTAGAAGAGCTAGATACAAGACGTGCAATCTCAATGGCTATCAAAGACCAAACAGACTATGTAGGTTATCTAATCTGGGATGAAAAATCAAACGAAAAAACTGGTACAATGGAATCTAACCCAGAAGAAGCTAAGAGCCTATTCGATAGAGGCCTAATGTATAAGGCTGACACAATCGAAGAGCTTGCAGAACACTTCGATATCGATAAAGACGCTCTAGTAGAAACAGTAAATACCTTCAATGAAAACTCTAAGAAGGAAGAAGATCCAGAATTTAACCTAAGAATGCTAGGTTGGACAATCGATGAAGGTCCTTACTACATGCTAAAGGCAGCTCCAGCAGTTCATCACACAATGGGTGGATTAGTAATCAACACTGACGCAGAAGTTCAAACAAAAGATGGTGAAACTATCGAAGGACTTTACGCAGCAGGAGAAGTAACAGGTGGAATCCACGGCAAAAACAGACTTGGTTCTGTAGCTATGGCTGATATCACCGTTTACGGTAGAATAGCAGGAGAAAATGCAGCTAAACATGCTGGAAAATAATATAAAAATTAAGGAGTCAGAGAAATCTGGCTTCTTTTTTTATTTTTAGGGTATAGATTAAGATGAAAAAGTGAGAAAGACATTTTGTAAAGTCATGATAAAGAAAGGAAAAGAAGTGAAGCTTGAAATATGTATAGATTCCTACGAATCTTTTATAAATACAAAAGAAGCTGGTGCAGATCGAGTAGAAATATGCTCTGCCCTAGATCTTGATGGGATAAGTCCATCTGTAGGACTCGTCAGTAAGATTTCTAAAGAGAAAAATATAGAGAAAGTTGTCATGATTAGACCAAGGCCCTACGATTTTTTCTATAATGATGAGGAATTTGAGATTATGAAGGAAGAGATAAAAATCTACAAAGACTTCGATATAGATGGCTTTGTCTTTGGTCTCCTTAAAAAGGATGGGAGGATTGATCTAGATAGAACAAGAAAGCTAGTCGAGCTTTCTAGGCCAAAGGATGTATGCTTTCACAGGGCCTTTGATTACTCCAAGGATGGGGAAGAAGTGATAGATGATTTGATAGAAATGGGGATTAAGAGAATCCTTACTTCAGGGAAAAGTACCACAGCCATAGAAGGAATTGAGCTTTTATCGAGGATTAATCACAAATACAAGGATCGAATCGAAATTATGGCAGGGTCTGGTGTAAACTATTCAAATATCTATGAAATCTATAGGAAAAGTGGAATCGAAAACTTCCATATGTCTGCTAGAAAGAAGAGAGAGACAGATATGGTTTATCTTAAAGGAGCGGCGCTCTATCAGGATATAGGCTTTAGTGATAGGAAGCTTATAGAAAAGGCTAAAGAAGCAATAGAGAAATTATCTTAAAATTGGATAATATAAAAGTGGTTTAAAGATAAAAATTCTTAAAGAAAAAAGGAGCTCTTGGCTCCTTTTAGTTTATTCTATTCTTCAACAAAAGTAATCTTTCCGTCTTCTAATTTTGCAATTCTTGCTAGGGAGTATACATCTAGTCCCATTTCGTTTTCGATTACGCTACGACCTTCAGAGAAGGACTTTTCTATTACTATACCAAAGCCTACTGGGTTGGCGCCTGCTTGTCTTACTAGAGCAACCATGCCCTTGGCTGCTTGGCCATTTGCCAAGAAGTCATCGATCATTAGGACGTTTTCGTCTTCTTTGATGAAGTTTTTGGAAACTATAAGCTCATTTGTAACTTGTTTGGTGAAGGAGTAGACGCTTGAATGATAAACATCATCTCCTGTTGTAAGGGATTGTTGTTTTCTTGCGAATACACATTTTACTCCAAGCTCTAAGGCTGTAGCAAGGGCTGGGGCGATACCTGATGATTCTACTGTTAGAACCTTATCTATCTTTTGATCTTTGAAATGCTCAGCAAATTCCTTGCCCATTTGTTGGATAAGCTTACAGTCTATTTGTTGGTTGAGGAAGGAGTCTACCTTTAGGATATTTGGTCCAATAACGATTCCTTCTTCTAATATTTTTTCTTCAAGTTCTTTCATGTTCACTCCTTATGTAGAATTTATACGCTTTTAATAATTATAGTGTTTTTAAGAAATTAGTCAAATTCAGATAAGATAGAAGGATTTTGAAGGAATATGATTGATTTTGAACGAAAATGATGATATAATATTAGCATGATATTAGAAGAAAGACTCGATATGATATTGGATGTGCTTTTTAAGGAAAAGAAGATATCCAATAGATATTTAACTAAGAAGCTACATGTCAGTGAGTCAACCCTAAGACGCGACCTCGATATTTTAGAGGAAGCTGGAAAGATAAGGAGGGTCCACGGGGGAGCTGTACTAAATATAAAGACAGATGAAAGAAGTTTCACTGATAATGAGCAAAGCATGTTAGAAGAGAAAAAATCTATAGGAAGAAAGGCTGCAAAGTTAATCCCTGACAAGAGCTTAGTTTTCTTAGATGCGGGATCTACAACAAATATGATGATCGACTTTTTAGAGGCTAAGGATGTAAGTATTGTGACAAATGGCCTAATGCATATTACAAAACTAATGGAGAAAGGGTTCGATACGATAATTATTGGAGGTAGGCTTAAGGCAAGAACTAGGGTCACTACTGGGGTGATTGCCATGAATGAGCTTTGTAATTTTAATTTCGACCTAGCCTTTATTGGAGCAAATGGTTTTGATGATGAGTATTTCTATACTGCTGATATCAACGAGGCTCTTATAAAGAGAAAGGCGATTGAGCTTTCCAACAAGGCCTACATCCTAGCAGATTCTTCCAAGGACCATGAGGTCTATCATGCAAAGATTATAAAAAGAAGAGACGTAGAACTAATTGAGGAGGACAGATGATTTATACATTAACAACGAATCCATCAATAGATTATGTAATGAGGATAGATGAATTTAACCATGGAGCGACCCTTCGTAGCAAGGCGAGCGTTATGTATCCAGGCGGTAAGGGAATCATGGTCTCAAAGCTACTTAAGAACTTGGGAGATGATCCTGTAAATATTGGCTTTCTAGGTGGTTTTACTGGAGATTTCATAAAAAATGAGCTAGAAAAGCTAGGCATTAATGAAAACTTTACAGAAATTGAGGGAGATTCTAGGATCAATGTCAAATTAAAATACCAAGATGAGACAGAAATCAATGCAGAAGGACCTCATATAGAAGAGAAAGAAGTAGAGAAATTTTTTGCTAGTCTTAAGGCACTCAAAGAAGATGATCTTTTAGTAATATCAGGTTCCCTACCCAAAAGTCTCGATAAGGACTTCTATAAGGAAGTAATAGGAAAAATCCCCTGTAATTTTACTATAGACATAGCGAACAAGGAAGTCCTAGACTACCTAAAATATAAGCCGGTTCTTGTAAAACCAAACAAAGAAGAGCTAGGAAAGATTTTTGAGACTGAGATAGGAACAGATGAAGAAATAATCTCTTACGCAAGAAAGCTAAACGAACTTGGAGCAGAAAATGTAATCGTATCTCTAGGAGGAGAAGGTTCTATCTTTGTAGATAAGGATAGAGTCCTTAAGGCAAGCCCAATTACAGGAAAGCTTGTAAACTCCGTTGGAGCAGGGGATTCCATGGTGGCAGGATTTGTCTACGGCCTAAGCCATAACTTATCTAAGAAGGAAGCCTACAAGCTTGCGGTTGCTTCAGGAACAGCGACAGCCTTTAGCCCTGATATAGGAAGTAAGGAAAAAATTGATGAGATTTTAGAAAAAGTGGAGGTAAAGGAAAGTGGAAATTAGAGATTTACTCAAGCCTGAACTGATGATATTTGACCTTCAGGCAAATGATAAGAAAAGTGCAATTGATGAAATAGCCACAAAGTTTTTCGAAAAAGGCTATGTAAAAGACAGAGAAGACTTCAAAACTGGCCTAATAGCAAGAGAAGAAGAAGGATCAACTGCCCTAGGTGAGTCAGTAGCCATCCCTCACACCAAAAACGAAACTGTAAAAGAACCAGCAGTATTATTTGCAAGAAAAGTAGGAGGACTTGACTACGAAGCCCTTGACGGTGAGCCAACAGAAATATTTTTCGCCATAGGAGCACCAGCTGGAGAAAACAACCTCCATGTAGAAACCCTAGCCGAGCTTTCAAAAATGATTATGAAAGAAGGCTTTATCGATGATCTTAAGAAATGCTCTAGCGTTGAAGAAGTTTACGGAGTAATCGACAAATACTCTGAGAAAAAGAAGGCCCCAGTAGTTGAAGAAGAAGCAACAAATAGCGATATCAAACTACTAGCAGTGACAGCTTGCCCAAATGGTATAGCCCACACCTATATGGCCCAAGAAGCCCTAGAAAAGGCAGCCAAAAAGGCAGGAGTTTCAATAAAGGTCGAGACAAATGGGTCTGATGGAATAAAAAATAGACTAACAGCCAAGGAAATCGAAGAAGCTGACGCCATAATCATTGCAGCAGATAAGAAAGTCGAAACAAACAGGTTCGATGGCAAAAGACTTATCCAAAGACCAGTATCTGACGGAATCAGAAAAAGCGATGAACTAATCGAAAAAGCCATCAAGGGCGAAGGAAGAATCTTTACTGCAGAAGAAGGATCAAGTAAGGGAAGTGATGACGATGGCGAAGGTCAAAGCTTCTGGCAAAAGATTTACGGAGACCTAATGAATGGAATTAGCCACATGCTACCATTTGTAATCGGTGGTGGAATCCTCATGGCAATCTCCTTCCTAGTAGAAAGATTCGCAGGAGATAGCTCCCTTGCCTTCACTTTCCTAAATGGTCTCGGAGGGGATGCCTTTAGCTTCCTAATACCAATCCTTGCAGGTTTTATTGCTATGTCAATTGGAGATAGACCAGCCCTAATGCCTGGTATGGTTGCAGGACTTATGGCAAGCCGTGGAGCTGGCTTTATCGGTGGACTAATCGGAGGTTTCCTTGCAGGTTATGTAGTTAATTTACTAAAGAAAGCCTTCAGAAACCTTCCAAAATCTATCGAAGGCTTAAAGCCAATGCTAATCTATCCAGTATTTGGTCTTTTAATCGTCGGAGCCTTGATGTTCTTTATCATAGATCCAATATTTACTGGAATCAATACCTTCATTAACAATTGGTTAATGAGCCTATCTGGAGCTAATATGCTATTACTTGGAGCAATCCTTGCAGGCATGATGGCAATAGACATGGGTGGTCCAATAAACAAAGCAGCTTACGCCTTCGCAATCGGAGCCTTCACAGATACAGGAATAGGAACCTTTATGGCAGCTGTAATGGTTGGAGGAATGGTGCCACCAATTGCAATAGCTATAGCTACAACCTTCTTTAAGGACAAGTTTACAGAAGATCAAAAGAAGACTACAATTACCAATTATATCCTAGGACTAAGCTTTATAACAGAAGGAGCAATTCCTTTCGCAGCTGCGGAACCAACTAAGGTAATCCCAGCAAGTGTTATAGGATCAGCCATAGCAGGAGCAATAGTTGGAGGCTTTAACATATCAGCCCCAGCCCCACACGGAGGAGTCTTTGTATTGCCAGCTATGTCAAGCCTAAGCCAAGCAGGGATTTTCTTAGGAGCAGTCCTAGTGGGATCTATAGTAGGTGGATTAATCTACGGATTTATCAAAAAGAAAGATTAATAAATATAATCAAAGAAAAAAGAAGTTTTCTATTAGGGAAAGCTTCTTTTTTAGTGGAGATTAAATGAAATTTGAAAGATAATTAAAAAGGATAGAAAAAAAGAAATATCAATCTTTTCTACAAATTAAAGCTATTGTAAAAACTATGTAAAATGTTTTCCTGAATATTCTAATCTAGGTCAAAATATCTTATAATATATATAAGAACTATTTGGGAGGCTTTTATGAGGAGAAAACTTAAGATTGGGCTTGGTGTAACTTTATCTATAATCATAATTCTTTTTATTGCTTTTTCTATCTTTGTCGGCAAGGCTACCTTCGAAGGTATGACTGAAAATGTGAGTAGGGAAGAGACCAATAAAAACCTAGCTTCCTATAAAGGTATTTATGATGAGTTTGCTCGAGGAAAAGATATCAAAGATATTAAGATAAAATCAAGCGAAGACGGACATGAAATTCCTGCCGTATTTATCAGAAATCCACAAGCTAAGGGGATTTGTATCATGGTTCACGGTATGGGAGGGACTAAGTATTCTCTTTCAACCCAGGGTCAGATTTTCTATGATTTAGGTTTTTCTCTTTTAATCTACGATCAGAGAAATTCTGGGGAGAATCTTCTCCCTTACAATACCTATGGGGTCCTTGAGTCTTTTGATTGTCTGGATGCGATTTCTTATATAAAAAAGGATTATCCAAATGAGAAGATTATCCTTTATGGTGAATCCTATGGAGGAGCGACTAGTCTTATTGCTGCTAGTAGGGATAGTTCAAATATTGACTACCTAATCCTCGACTGCCCTCTAGGAGATAGTAGGGAAATGGTTGATGAGGTCTTATCTAAAGTCGAAGAGGAGGAGAAGGTTCCTCAAAGTTTTATGAGATTTATGGGAAATATCTTCCTAAAGATGAAATTAGGCTTTGACCTAGAAGATATAGATTCTACTAAATGGGCAAGACAGGCATATATTTCATGCCCTGTCCTTGTAATAAATTCAAAGATAGATACTATGACCCCTTACCATATGGGTAGGGAGGTATATGAGTCTATAAACTCAAGCAAGAAAGAAATCTATACAGGAGAAGACTTCGGCCACTGTGAGTTTTCTGAGAAAGACCCTCAAGGCTTTAAGAATCTTATAGGAACTTTTCTAGATAAATATTAAAATTATTTCAATGACTTATGCTTATCTTATTTCAAAATGAAGGAAAGATATTTTTGGGTATGATATAAGTATGGAAAATATAGAATTTATAAAAGATTTAATAAAATTTATTGACGATAGTCCAGTTTCCTATTATGCGGTAGAAAATGCCCGTAAGATTTTAAAGGAAAATGGCTACACAGAACTTTTTGAGAATGAAAAGTGGGATATCAAGGAAAAGGGCAAATATTTTGTAGTTCGTGACGGAACTGCTCTTTTTGCCATAAATCTCGGCAAAGATTTAAAAGATGGTTTTGATATAATTGGATCACACACAGAAAGCCCAACTTTTAAAGTAAAATCCAATCCAGAAATGGCAGAAAATGGATATCTCAAGCTAAATGTTGAAGTATATGGAGGAATGATTTATTCGACATGGCTTGATAGGACTTTATCCCTTGCTGGAAAAATCGTTTATGAAAAAGAAGGCAAGCTATTATCTAGTCTCATAAATATAGATAAGGACCTACTAACAATACCAAATGCTGCAATTCATATGAATAGGACTGTAAACAAGGACTTTTCTTACAATCCACAAGACAATTTATATCCTATCATCACTACTATAAAAGACAGGGCCCAAAAGGACGGCTACATCCAAAAGCTAATTGGAGAAGAGCTAGGAATTGACCCAAAATCCATAGTAGATTATGATTTATCCTTGTACGATAGACAAAAGGGAGTAATCATAAATGACATGTATCAAATAGGTAGAATTGACAACCTTGGATCTGTTCACGCATCTCTAATGGCCTTTGTAAATACCGATTCTACAAAGACAAATGCTTTAATCTTAAATGATAATGAAGAGATTGGTTCGAGGACAAGAACAGGAGCCTTCTCACCATTTTTAGGAGCTTGTCTAAAGAGATTTACCCTTTTAAGTGGAGGAGATGAGGAGGATTACCAGATAGCAATTGAAAACTCATTTTTGATAAGTGCCGACCAAGCTCACGCCATCCACCCAAACTTCAAAGGGTTTTCTGACCCAACTAACGAAGTTAGGATGAATGAGGGACTTGTTATAAAGATTGCGGCAAATGGCGCCTATAGTACAAATATCGAAAGTAAGGCTAGAATTATCAAAATTGCAAGAGACTTAGGATTAAAGCTACAAAGCTTCCACAATAGAAACGACAAACAGGGTGGATCTACCATTGGACCAATAGCCTCAGCAAATTTGGGTATAAGAAGTATAGACGTCGGTGAACCAATCCTTGCCATGCATTCCATAAGAGAGCTTGGAGGAACCTATGATCACTTTGACGCTTATAAGATTTACAAGAGATTTTACGAGGAGGACTAAATGGCAGTGGTAGAAGTATGTCTAATACCAATAGGAACAAAAGAAACATCAGTGAGTAAATACGTAGCAGAAGCTGAGAAAATCCTAATGGCAGAAGGGGTAAAATACAAACTCAACCCAATGGGCACAGTAATAGAGGCAGATGCCGACAAGGCCCTTGAAGTTATTAGAAAAATGCAAGAATCTGTTTTTGACAAGGGGGCAGATAGGGTGTATTCTGTCATCAAAATGGACGATAGAAGAGATAAGAAGGCTTCTATGGAGCAAAAAATCAAGTCAGTAGAGGATAAACTATAAAGGAGTGGGCCTATAGCGGTCCATTCTTTTTTTTGAAAAAATCTTGTTAGAAATTTAACTATTTGTTACAATAGTAGTAAAGAATGTTGGATAGGTGCTGGTGAAATTTTTTGTAATTAAATGCCCCCGATCTAGGTGGAATTTATAGCTTAAGATCAAAATTCTACCTGGATTAGCTCATATTGTTATGAATAGGGCTTTGCCAACACAGAGAAAATTCTAGGAGGAATTATGAAAAAGAGAAACATATTTGTAAGCCTTGCCCTAGCAGGTCTTTTGCTTACTTCTTGCGGCAATAAGGATAAGAAGGAAAACGCCGAAACTAGCGATAAGCCACTTAAAGTAGCCATGTATACAGAAATCGATTCGCTCGATCCTTTCAATGCTACGGCAGGAGATACCAAGACTATCATGGACCAAGTCTTTGATGGACTCTTCGATGTGGATGAAGATGGAAATCTAGTCCCTGACCTTTGTGAGTCATACGAGATAAGTGAAGATGGCCTTACTTATGATTTCAAATTAAAAGAAGGGGTCAAATTCCACAATGATAAGGACTTTACTGCAGATGATGTCTACTACACCTATGATATCCTAGCAGGACTAACAAGTGGAGAGCCAAAGTCTTCTAAGTTTGCCCAAATAGAATCAATGGAAGTAGTATCTCCTACAGAAATTAAAATCAAACTAAAGGAAAAATCCAATTCCTTTATCTATCTAAACACCCAACCAATTGTCCAAAAAGATTATGAAGACAATCAAACAAAACCAATAGGAACTGGTCCTTTCGAGTTTGTTTCCTACACACCAGGTGAGGGAATGAAGCTAAAAAGATTTGACGACTACCACAGAAAAGACCATCTTGCTAAGTTTGCTGACGTAGAGATTCTAAGAATTGCCGACAGACAAACCCTAATCATGGCCCTAAATAACAAGGACGTGGACCTTGCTACAGGACTTACTAATGATGAGCTAAGCCAAATAGAAGAAACATGCGATATCCATTCTTTCCCACAAAACTTAGTTCAAGTCCTAGGTCTTAATAACGATGTTAAGCCTTTCGATGATATGAGGGTAAGACAAGCTATAGCCTATGCTATCGATAAGGATGAGATTATAAATACAGCAGCAGGCGGCAAGGCAAGTAAGCTCGTATCAAACTTCTCCCCAGCCCTTAAGGAATACTACAATGATATGGAAGAAAAATACCCTTACAATCCTGACAAGGCCAAGGAACTTTTGAAAGAAGCAGGTCTTGAGGATGGTTTTTCTGTAAAATTAACTGTACCAAGTGATTACAAATATCATATGGACACAGCAGAATTAATCCAAGCCCAACTAGGAAAGGTAGGAATTGAAGTAACACTTGATCCAATCGAGTTTTCTACTTGGCTAAGCAAGGTATACAAGGATAAGGACTATGAGGCTACAGTTTCAGGCTTTGTAGGCTATGTTGATCCAATCAGAGTAATCGATAGATATGTATCAACTAATGACAAAAACTTCATCAACTACAAGTCCGAAGCCTATGACGAGGCTATAAAGGCGGCTCAAAGTGCAGATAATAAGGAAGATATAATTCAAAATGTAAAGGCTGCCCAAGAATTTATGGCAGAAGATGCAGGATCAGTCTTCTTAACAGATCCTGACAACAACCAAGCCCTAAACAAGGACCTAACAGGACTTAAGTCCTACCCAGTACAAAAGATAAATCTAGAGGATATAGAAAAGAAAAATGACTAAAGCAATTGTAAAAAAGCTCTTGTCTATAATATTGACTTTGTTTTTTGTATCTGTCCTAATATTTCTAGTATTTCAAATAATTCCAGGTAACCCTGCTGAGATAATACTAGGAACAGAGGCAGATCCAGCCCAGATAAAGGCTCTCGAAAGGGAGCTTGGGCTTGATAAGTCAATGTTTCAAAGATATATATCCTGGATAGGAGGGCTTTTGAGATTAGATATGGGAGAAAGCCTCAAATACAGGATGCCTGTAAGCACACTTTTTCTAAGAAAGCTTCCAGTAACCCTAACCTTAACTCTTTACTCCCTAATCCTATCTATAATAATAGCAATCCCACTTTCAATTCAAATCACCTTGAAGTCTGATAAGTGGTATTCATCAATCATAACGGCCATAACCCAGCTTGGTATTTCCATACCTTCATTTTGGTTGGCCTTTTTGCTAATATATGTATTTGCAGTTAAGCTTGATATCTTTGATACCCTCTCCTACAATGCCATGGCGGGAGGCTTCTTACAGAGGTTAAAGAGCTTCTTTCTTCCGTCCCTTGCCATAGCCATACCTAATATTGCTACCATAATTAGATATATGCAGGCGGCAATCCTAGATGAAATCAATAAGGACTATGTAAGGACAGCGAGGATGAAGGGGATGACCCTTAAGGAAATTTTATACAAACACGTCTTAAAGAACGCCCTAATTCCTGTAATTACAGTAATAGGAATGAGTCTTACATCAAGTGTTGGAGGCTCTTTAATCATAGAAAATGTTTTCGCCCTACCGGGGATTGGCTCTTTGATAGTAGCATCTATCTCATCGAGAGACTTTCCTTTAATCCAGTCAGTCGTAATAGCTGTGGCCTTCTTGGTAATTTTTATAAACTTCATCATAGACATAGCCTACGGCCTAATTGACCCAAGAATAAGAGGTGGAAAATGATAAAGAATAACAAAATAGCAATTAATATAGGAAAATTTATCATAGGCTTCTATTTTCTAGTCTTTCTGATATCAATATTTTGGACTCCCTATGATCCAAATGCCATCGAGACTAGCCAGAAACTTTTATCTCCAAGCCTCGCCCATCCCTTTGGTACTGATAATATGGGTAGAGACATCCTATCAAGACTTATGGAAGGAAGTAAGTACGCCATAGTCCTTTCCTTTGGGACGGTAGGCCTTGCCCTAATCCTAGGTTCTATTATAGGAGCTTGTGCAGGTTATTTTGGAGGAAGGGTTGACGAGATCCTCATGCGTTTTATAGATTCTCTTATGGCCTTTCCTGGAATACTTTTTGCCATGATGCTGGTATCTGTCTTTGGTTCAGGATTAATCAATACAATTTTTGCTATAGGAATCATGTCTATTCCTTACTTTGCAAGAGTTGTAAGAAGTGGATTCCTCCAAGTTAAAAGCGCCCAGTTCGTAAAATCAGCTGTGGTCAAGGGAGCAGGACCTGTTTATATAGCGATAAATCACATCATGCCTAATATCAAAAACCAAGTCATGGTTGCTATAGTCCTTTCTATCTCCCAAGCCATCCTTGCAGAAAGTGGCTTATCCTACCTAGGTCTTGGAGTTAGGCCACCAGATCCATCTTGGGGAAGAATGCTAAAGGAGAGTCAAATTTACTTTAACCAGGCCCCTTATTATTTTATAGCGACAGGAATTTGTCTAAGCCTCTTGGTTTTAGGCTTTACCCTCTATGGAGAGAAGTTTAGAAATGAAAGATTAAAGGAGAAGGCAGAAAGATGAAATTATTAGAAGTAAAAGACCTTACGGTGGCCTTTTCCACAGAAAATGGGGATAAGAACGCAGTAAATCACCTATCCTTTGATCTTCATGAAAATGACTTTGTAGGTCTTGTAGGAGAAAGTGGCTGTGGCAAGACCGTTGCTACCCAAACTATTTTAGGAATCCAGCCTCAAGCGGCCCTTGTTAAGTCAGGATCGGTTAAGTTAAGGGACATAGAAGTTCTAGGCTTAAGTGATAAGGAATGGAAGAAGTACAGATCACGTAACATAGCCACAGTATTTCAAGAGCCTGGTTCTGCCCTAAATCCCTTGATGAAGGTCGGAGGGCAAATCGAAGAAGTCCTAAAAATCCACTATGATTTTGATAAGGAAAAAAGAAAGAAACTTGTCCTAGAAACTATGGAAAAATGTGGTCTAAAAGATGTAGAAAGCCTCTATAACAAGTATCCTCATGAGCTTTCCGGAGGAATGCAACAAAGGATAATAATAGCTATGAGTCTTATAGCAAATCCTAACGTCCTTATTGCAGATGAGCCAACTACAGCCCTTGATGCCAAGGTCCAAGCCCAGATTATAGATCTCTTCAAAGAAATTTCTATGATCTACAAGGGAGCTATAGTTTTTATTAGCCATGACCTTAATTTAATAGAGCGAATCTCAAAGAATGTAATGATAATGTATGCGGGAAGGATTGTAGAAAGAGGGAAGACACGTGATGTAATAGCAAATCCTCTCCATCCTTATACGAAGGCCCTCCTAAAGGCTGTACCAAACTTTAGAAAAAGAGGAGAGAAGCTATACAATATCAAAGGCCATGTGCCTGACCTTAAAAACAGGCCTAACACAGGTTGTCCTTTCGCCGACAGATGTGACCATGTTATGGATATTTGTAGGGAAAGCTTCCCAGAAACTACGAGAGAGAAGGACCACGAGGTAAACTGCCATCTTTATGGAGGAAATAATGGATGAGATTTTAAGAATTGATCATATTACAAAAATCTTCAAGGATTCCTCCTTGCTTTTTAGGAAAAAAGATAAAATCGCCCTAGATGATGTAACATTTGCTGTAAATAAGGGTGAGATCTTTGGCCTCGTAGGAGAAAGCGGATCTGGTAAGACAACCCTATCAAATATTATCCTAAGGCTAGTCAAAGAAACTAGCGGGTCGATTTACTTTAAGGATAAGGATATTAGTAAATTTAATAAGGAAGAGCTTAAAGAATACAGGAAAAATGTCCAAGTGGTCTTCCAAAATCCCTACCAAGCCCTTAATCCCAAAAAGACTATAGGATTTTCCCTAAGAGAAATCCTTAAAATCCACGACCTCTATGAGGACGAAGGAGAGGAGAAGATAAGGGAAATACTTGAAGAAATCGAGATGGAAGTAGACGTCCTAGATTATCTTCCTAGTAAGCTTTCCGGAGGACAGAAGCAGAGGATTGCCATAGCCGCTGCCCTTCTTATAGATCCTGAGTTTCTTATAATAGACGAGGGAGTAAGCGCACTTGATGTTAGTATCCAGGCCCAAATCCTAAATCTTATCAAAGAACTTCAAGAGATTCACCAGTTTACCACATTTTTTATCTCTCACGACCTTAATGTAATAGCCTATCTGTCTGATAGGATAGGGGTCCTCTACAATGGTAAGTTGGTTGATCTATTTGAAACAGAAGACATAGGAAAAGAAGAAAGGGCAGATTATACCAAGGACCTTTTTAAGTCTATTAGAATTTAAGATAAGTTAAAAGTATTCTATGAAAATAAGATAAATTTAATATTCTAACTTTTTTAGAGATAAATAAGCAAAACAAAACGAGGTCTTAAGGATTATTTATTTGGACCTCGTTATTCTCTTCAAATCATTTTTTCTATTTTCTTGTAAGCATTCATAAGTATCAAGCCAAAAATCGAATTAACTACCATAGCTACTAAAACTACTGGAAGGGATGGGGTAAATAAGTTCATTTGCTTAGTAATCCCTAAAGCTAGAAGCAAAAATAATACTCCACTTACTAGGGTTCCAAAGGCGTAGATAAAGATTGTTTGATATTTGTTTAAATCTTTGCCAATTTTTTGAATTAAAATAAATATCACAATAGCAACTATAATTTTCTCTATAAAATTTGGGATTTGTCCACCAGGAAAGCTTGTTGTAAGAGCGCTCATTATCCCGCCACATACTCCAATGAGAAGGGCCTCCTTGATATCTCCTGCTATAATAAGGGATATAAACATCATGGATAGTAGAAAGTCAGGTTTTACTCCGCCAAATATTGGTGGGACCAAAAAGTGCATTACAAGTCCAAGTGCCATAAATATTGCCGATATAGTTAAGTTTCTAGTTTTCATAAATTCCTCCTAATAAAAAAAGCCCGCTCCATATAGGAGCGAGCATAGGCCCACGGTGCCATCCTTCTTGCCTTAATAAGGCGCTTTAGATACATTCATATCCTATCCCTGTAAGGTGGGAAGACCCGCCGGCTACTAGATTCACCATTGATCTGATAGATCCATTCACAAGTTAAAATCCAGAAATTCTCATCAACCATTTCCTTTCTGTAGGTCTTTTAATCTTCTTACTACTTCTATCTACGATTATTATTGATATAATTATAAATCTATTTTAAACTTTTGTCAACTATTCTAGAAAAGTGGCAATAAATATCTTAGGATAAATACTACAGAAAGGATGTAAACTAGTGGTGAAACTTCCTTAGCCTTTCCTGTTAGAAGCTTGATTATCGCATAAGAGATCATTCCAAATGATATACCTTCTGCTATAGAATATGTTAGTGGCATCATTAAGATTGTCATGAAGGCTGGGAAGGCTTCTGATATATCTGAGAAGTCAATGTCCACAACTGTAGTAATCATGAATAATCCCACTGTAACTAGGGCTGCTGCTGTAGCTGAAGCTGGTATTATTGAAAATACTGGAAAGAAGAAGGCTGCTATTACAAAGCACATTGCAGTAGCAAGGGCTGTAAGACCTGTTCTTCCACCTTCTGCAACTCCTGATGATGATTCAACGAAAGTTGTTACTGTACTTGTTCCGACCATAGATCCTAGTGTAGTTCCTATAGCATCTGATAAAAGAGCCTTTTTAATCTCTAGTAAGTTTCCATCTTCATCGAGCATA
>CABQOK010000005.1 GCA_902465755.1 uncultured Anaerococcus sp. | reverse complement strand
CTGAGTTATACGCATCTATAACTTCTGGAAATCTTCTATTACTCAATCTCGATCCTACAATATCAAGCTCCTTAGATGTAATATCAACCGAGCATATTTCTGAAGGTTTTGTTGAAAATCCTAAATTTACTACTGTTCCTGCACTTGCTGCCAATTTTACAGCTTGTTCAAAAGTTTTAGGTGTACATATGGCATCAACAACTACATCAGCTAGCCTCCCATTATTTTTTTCTCTGATAACTTCTGCTGGGTCTTCCTTGCTAGCATCAATAGCTATCATTCCATACTTAGAAGCTCTTTCAAGCTTTTTTGGATCCATGTCAGATGTAAATACTTTTGCACCCAGATACTGAGCAACTCTACCAACGGTTTGGCCAATGCTTCCAGCTCCCATTACAAAAACAACATCTCCTTCTGAGACATTAGCTCTTCTATTTGCTTGAAAACCTATAGAAAAAGGTTCAACAAGTACACTTTTATTCCATGGCATAGATGGATCAAGTTTATATGCTTGGCTTTCTTTAACAACTATTTTCTCTTGGAATCCTCCATCAACATGTACTCCTCTTACCTTAAGATTTTCGCATATATTCACTCTTCCCTTTTTACAATTTTTACATTCTCCACAATTTATAACAGGATCTACAGCAACATGATCACCAACTTTAAGACCTTTTACTTTGTTACCAACTTCTTCAACTATCCCTGTCATCTCATGCCCTATTATTCTTGGATATTCTGCCATAGGATTTGTCCCATTATAAATTCCAATATCAGAACCGCAAATCCCTACAGCTTTCACCTTGACTTTAATATCGTATTCTTCTTCAATTCGAATTTCTTCCAAATCTACAATTTCTAGATCTCCTACCTTATTAATCCTGACAGCTTTCATAGATACCTCCAATATTTTTTTCTTGAATACTAGTATACTAGTATTCTTGTTAAATATAGGTTAACATTTTCCCGAAGATATGTCAAGACTTTTTTTCCTAATTTTGATATAATGTAAGAGGTGATAAAATGAATTTTAAAGTATTAGATAAAAAAAGTAAAGAAAAATCTAAAGAATATGTAATAAGAAATATGGTCTACAATATAGAGTTTCTAAATTTAGAGCCTGGCGAGAAAATTAGCGAAAACCAAATATCAGAATTTCTAAATTTGAGTAGAACTCCAATAAGAGAGGCATTCTATAATTTAAAATCAAATTTACTTATTGATGTAAAACCTCAAATAGGAACTTTCATTTCATACTTAGACATTGATGTTAGTAAGGAACTGTTATTTTTCCGATCAAGCCTTGAAGAAAAAGCTGTCATTGAAGTATGTAATAAAGATTCCCTTGATTACCTTAATGTTTTTAAAGAAATCATAGAAAAAGAAAAAACACTCCATTATTCAAATAATATCGAAGAATTAATATCCCTAGATAATAGATTTCATAATCTACTTTTCGAAGAATTAGGTTATAACAAAATCCCTTCAATTATAGAAGATAATACTTCTTATCTAGTAAGAATGAGAATTCTTAGGCTAAAAGCTAATATAAGAGAAACAAACTATATAGATGAACACGATAATATATTGACATGCATAATTAACAAAGATAAAGAAAACGCATCAAAAATTCTAAAATACCATATAAATGAATTAGTAGATGATATGAATCTTTTAAGAAATAAGTATCCACACTATTTTAAAGACAATAATTAACATACTAAAAGGGCGATATTCAAACTAAAAAGTATTATGAATATTGCCCCTTTGTTATATCTAGATATTTTTATTTTCCCTTATTTGAAATATCTCTCATCAATTTTCTCTTTGATAGCTTCTACGCTAAAGCCAAGTTCTTCTTGTACTAGGCCTCCCTTGCCTGAGATTCCGAATCTATCTATCCCTATGTTTAGGCCACAGGCTCCTGTCCATTCTGCCCAGCCGAATGTTGTTCCCATTTCGATTGAAACTTTCTTTACGCCTTTTGGAAGGATTTCTTCCTTGTAAGAATCATCTTGGGCTCTGAAAAGTTCCATAGAAGGCATTGATACTACTCTTATCTTCTTTCCTTCTTCTTCTAGGGCCTTGGCTGTATTAAGGGCTAGGGCTACTTCTGATCCTGTTGCTATTAATACGAGGTCTGGATTTTCAGAATCTTTTATGATGTAGGCTCCCTTGTCGATATTATCAATCTCTTCTGTTTCCTTGAGATTTGGAACATTTTGACGAGTTAGGGCTATTACTACTGGCTTGTCTTTGCTTTCTAATGCAACTTTCCAAGCAAGTCTTGTCTCGTTAGCATCTGCTGGTCTTAGGACAATGGTGTTTGGTATTGCTCTAAGCATGGCAAGTTGCTCGATTGGCTCGTGGGTTGGTCCATCTTCTCCGACAGCTACTGAATCGTGGGTCATTGCGTATGTTAGTGGAAGTCCTGATAGGGCTGATAGTCTAACGGCAGCCTTTAAGTAGTCTGAAAATACGAAGAAGGTTGATACATGGTGGAAGCTTCCTCCGTGGGCCATGATACCATTTCCTATAGCAGCCATAGCAAATTCCCTTACTCCATACCAGATGTTTCTTCCCTCTGGACTTTCGTCTCTGAAGGCAACCGAATCTTTGATGTTGGTCTTATTTGATGAGAATAGGTCTGCTGATCCGCCCCAGAAGTTTCTTGTGATTTTAGCAAGATCTTGGATGATTTCTCCTCCAGATGCTCTTGTAGCAAGGGCCTTCATTGATGAGTCGTATTTTTTAACCTGATCCATGAAGTTTTCTGGAAGTTCTCTATTGATTCCTGCCATAAGTTCCTTGTAGTCTTCTGGATATTTTTCTTGGTAGGATTTTAATGTTTCATCCCACTTATCATTCGCTTCTTTACCAGCTTTAGCTACGCCTTCTTTAAATGTTTCATACACTTCTTCTGGTATTTCGAAGTCTTCGTAGTCCCAACCGTAAACTTTCTTTGCAGCTGTAAAATCATCTTTTCCAATTGGAGCTCCGTGAACCTTGTTAGTTCCAGCGTTTGCTGAACCATAACCAATTACAGTCTTTACTTCTATAAGTGTTGGTCCGTCTGTATTTTCTTTTGCCTTAATGATAGAGTCGAAGATCGCTTCTAGGTCATTTCCATCTTCTACCCTTAGATAGTTCCAGCCTTGTGCCTTAACTCTTGCTTCTACATTTTCAGAGAAGGATGTATTAAGGTCTCCATCAAGACAAATATCGTTTGAATCATAAAGAACGATTAGCTTATCAAGCTTAAGATGACCAGCAAGAGACATAGACTCATAGGATACTCCCTCCATGAGGTCTCCATCTCCACACAAAGCGTAGGTGTAGTGGTCGATTATCTTAGAATCTTCCTTGTTGTATAAAGCTCCAATATGCTTTTCAGCGATTGCCATTCCTACTGCTTGGGCTATACCTTGACCCAAAGGACCTGTTGTAACCTCAACTCCTTCGGTATGACCATACTCAGGATGTCCTGGAGTTAAGGAATCAATTTGTCTAAATTCCTTAAGTTCATCCATGGAAAGCTTGTAACCTGAAAGATGAAGCAAGGAATAAAGCATAGATGAACCATGACCTGCTGATAGGATAAATCTATCCCTATCGAACCAGTTGGCATTTTCTGGATTTGCCTTAAGAATCTTGTTATACAAAACATAAGCCATAGGAGCTGCTCCCATTGGAAGACCTGGGTGTCCGCTGTTGGCCTTTTCTATTTGAGCTATGGACAAAGCTCTTATAGCATTTACTGCTAACCTATCATTATTATTAAACATTTACTCTCCTTTATAATTCTTTCTACCTTATACTTTACTATAAATTTTCACATTTTTTAGAAATATAAAAGGCCTTTATGGAAAAGAGTCCCAATTATTATAGAAACTCTCACAAGTCCAATCTCTTATCTATTTTCAAAGGCCTCCCAATCTTTCTTGAAGGCTTCGATTCCAGCTGTGGTAAGTGGGTGGGTCCAGAGTTTGTCGAAAAGCTTTCCTGGGATAGTAGCGATATGGGCGCCTGCGAGGGCTGCTTCTTCTAGGTGCTTGTTATGCCTAATACTAGCCGCAATTATTTCTGAGTCATAGCCGTAGATGTCTATGGTTTCTCTTAAGTTTTCTATTAGCTTTTCACCTGATTCACCCATATCATCTACTCTTCCCATAAATGGTGAGATATAGGTTGCTCCTGCCTTCATGGCCATGATCCCTTGGGCTACTGAGAATATCAAAGTGCAGTTGGTTTTGATTCCTTCTTTGCTTATGGTGTTGATTGCCTTAAGACCTGCTTCTGTCATTGGGATTTTGACTATGATATTATCAGCCCATTTAGAAATTTTTTTAGCTTCTTCAACCATCCCTTCATAATCATAACTTGTAACTTCCGCAGAAACAGGGCCGTCTACAATTTGGCATATTTCTTTAACAACTTCTTCGAAGTCTCTTCCTTCGTTATTTATAATAGATGGATTGGTTGTTACTCCATCACAAAGACCTAGGTCATTTATTCTTTTTATTTCGTCTACATTTGCTGTGTCTAAGAAAAATTTCATTTTTACTCCTTTAAAACGGAGCTTAAAAATTTTAGTTTTTCAATTTTTAAGCTCCTTGTTGTGTTCTATATATTCTTTATTAGGGGTTATCTTTTATTTCTTAATTAATTCTAATGGTGAGTCTACTGTTTCTTCTACCTTTTCGCCTTTTAGGTATTTGATTGCTGTTTCGATTGCAAGTTTGCCCATTTCTTTTGGTTTTTGGGCTACTGTTGCTGATATGTTTCCTTCTTCTACAGCTTTGATTGCATCTTCATTTCCATCAAAACCTACAATAGTCACATCCTTGCCACTTGCTTTAATAGCTTCACTTGCTCCAAGTGCCATTTCATCGTTTTGACAGAATACTGCCTTTACATCTGGGTGAGCTTGGAGAAGATTTTCCATTACTGTCATTCCTTCTGCCCTATCAAAGTTTGCTGTTTGACTAGCTAGTAGGTTGATTTTACCATTTGTAGCTTCTTCGAATCCTTCTCCTCTTTCACGGGTAGAGCTTGCTCCTGGGATTCCTTCAAGTTGGATTACTTCGGCATTTTCTCCTACTTTTTCTAGGATATATTCACCAGCAAGCTTTCCACCTTCTACGTTGTTACTTGCTATAAAGCTTACAAGTTCACCTTGGTCTGAGCCTCTGTCGACACAGATTACTGGGATGTTTGCTTCATTTGCCTTCTCAACTGATGTAGCTATGGCTGTTGAATCTACTGGGTTAATAACTATTAAGTCAACTCCTTGAGTGATGAGGTCTTCGACTTGGTTGTTTTGGGTTGATGAATCGTTTTGGGCATCTGTAATTACTGTCTCTACACCCTCTTTACCAGCAACTTCCTCAACACCTTCTCTGATTGATACGAAAAATGGGTTGTTTAGAGTTGATAGGGAAACTCCTATTTTCATATCTCCGTCAGACTTTGTCTCACTTGCTTTCTCTTCTACTCCACTTTCTTTGCTTTCTTCCTTGTTGTTTTGACCTTCAATGCTACATCCTGTAATCATGAAAATCGCAAGCAACAAAACTGATAATAGTCTTCTTGTCTTTTGCATATACTCCTCCTATTTGTTTCTCTTTCTGTCGATTAAGACTGCGATTAGTATTACTACACCTTTTACAATTTGTTGGTAGAAACTTGATACCCCTAATAAATTAAGTCCGTTGTTTAATACTCCCAAGATTAGGATTCCTATGAGGGTTCCTGTAAGAGATCCACTTCCTCCAGTCATACTTGTACCTCCAAGTACAACTGCTGCTATGGCATCCATCTCGTAGGCAGATCCAGCTGTCGGTTGGGCTGAGTTTAGCCTTGATGTAAGAACCAAACCTGATAGGACTGCCATTAGTGCTGATATTACATATACTAAAATTTTGACCTTGTCAATTTTTATTCCTGATATGAAACTTGCCTTCTCATTTCCACCTACAGCGTAAATCTTTCTTCCGTAGCTCGTTTTAGTTAGAAGGATCCATAAGATTAGATAGGCTATGATAAAGAGGATTACTTGGAAAGGTATGCCAAAGAATTGTCCCTTGCCAAGAAATTGGAAGGCGAAGTCATCCTTTGGTCCTGCTATCGGTCTACCGTCCATATAGACTAGGGTAAGGCCTCTAAAAATTGTCATAGTAGCAAGGGTCACTATAAATGGTGCAAGCTTTCCCTTGGTGATAAGTATTCCATTAACTAGACCTAAGATTAGTCCAAGCCCTAGGGCAATAAGTATTGCAAGAATTGTTGGCATGCCGCCTTGTAGAAGACCTGCAAATATGGCCGATGTAAGGGCGAGTGTTGATCCAACTGATAGGTCAATTCCCCCTGTTAGAATTACAAAGGTCATACCTAGGGCAATAAAGCCATTTATAATTAGCTGACGCATCAAGTTTAGTAAGTTGTTTACTTGCAAGAATGCAGGATTTAAGACGCTTACAAAAACTATGAGGATAATCAAGGCAACTATGGTGCCCAGATTTTGATTTTCTTTAAATTGTTTTTTTATACTGTTCATAATCTTCCTCCTGTTGCAAGGGTCATTATCTTTTCTTGATCTGCATCCCTCGCTAGTATTTCTCCCTGTACTTTTCCTTCATGGATTACATATATCCTATTTGATATGCTTAAGAGCTCTGGCAAGTCACTGGATATAAGTATTACAGAAACTCCCTTTTCGGTCATAGTCTTTATCAAATCGTAGATTTCTCTCTTGGCTCCTACGTCTACTCCCTTGGTAGGCTCATCCAAGATCAAAATTTCTGGATCTATGGCATACCATTTGGCAAAAACAACCTTTTGTTGATTACCACCGGATAAATCTCTTAGCTTACTCTCACTAGACTGAGTCTTGACCCTGAAGCTATCGACTAAGCTATTTGATAAGCCTTTTTCCTTATCCTTGTCTATAAAGGCCTTGTTAGAAATCTTATCGAAGTTTAATAAGGAGATGTTTTCTCTGATTGACTCATCTAGGATAAGACCTTCTTCTTGTCTGTTTTCTGTTACAAAAGCAATTTTATTCTTTATGGCATCTGTAGGACTATTTATTTCTACCTTTTTACCATCAATATAGACTTCTCCAGAATCCTTGTCATCTAGACCGAAAAGAGATCTCATAATCTCGCTTCTTCCAGCTCCCATAAGGCCAGAGATCCCAAGGACTTCTCCCTTTTTAGCTTTTATGTTTACATCCTCGTAGAAGCCTTGTCTAGTGAAGTTTTTAAGCTCAATTTTAACATCAGATATTTCTGCATCCATATCTGGATAGAAGTCTCCTATATCTCTTCCTACCATATGAGATACTACTTCCTTTTCGTTACTATTATTAGTATCCATAACAGCGACAGACTTTCCATCTCTCATTACTGTAATTTTGTTGGTTAGGGCAAATATTTCTTCCATCCTATGAGATATATAAATCATAGAAACATTCTCGTCACGAAGTTTGTTTATCAATTTAAATAACTTATCAATCTCATTGTTAGTAAGGGCGCTGGTTGGCTCATCTAGGATTAAAAGATTAACCTTATTGAGATTGGCCTTGGCTATCTCCATCATTTGTCTTTGACCTACAGAAAGTTTTGATACAGGGGTATCTGGATCTATGTCTAGGTCAAAGTTTGAAAGAAGCTTCCTAGTCTTTTCTCTCATCTTAACCTTGTCTAGAAATATCCCCTTTCTTAGCTCGTTGTTCATGAAGATATTATCCATTACACTAAGGTCTGGCCAGTCGGAGAGCTCTTGGTGGATGAAGCTTATGCCATAGTCTTTGGCCTTATTGGTATCTGTTATATCAACATTTTTCCCATCTATTAAAATCTCACCCTCATCTTTGTCAAGAACTCCAGATAAGATATTCATAAGGGTAGACTTACCAGCACCATTTTCTCCTACTAGGGCATGGATTTCACCAGGGCCTACAGTAAAGTCAACCCCCTTCAAAACATCGTTTTTTCCGAAGGACTTATATATATTTTTCATTTCAATTTTCATAAGAAACTCCTAAAAGATGTTTTTACTTCGAAGAATAATATTGGAATAGGCGGTGTTTTCTCCTGTCCTTATTACAAATTTGGTCTCCTTAAGCTTCTTCTTGAAGTCTTCATGGCTTATATATTCCTTATCTACTTCAGGGAGAAGCTCGGCTATGGCCCTTTCTTGGTCTGGGTTTTCTATTTTTATCTCTTCTGCCAAATAATAATACTCCACAGAAAAATCTTCCAACAAGACTTCAAGTACATCTATAAACTTAGGCTCACCTAGCTTTAGGGTAAGGTCAATCTTCTTATCATTATCTATAGGAAGACCACAATCTCCCACAGCTATAAGGTCCATGTGGCCCAAATCAGCAAGGCCCTTTGCTATATCGCTATTTAAAATTCCTTTTAGTTTCATAGTGACTCCTTCATAAATTCCTCTACTTCTGAAAGGCTTGGTATAGATACGCTTGCTCCCTTTTTGGTAACAGATAGGGCTGATGCTGAAGTTGCAAGCTCAAGACAATCCTTAACTTCCTTTCCTTGGTAGAAATTTGCTACAAAATATCCTGTGAATGTATCTCCTGCGCCTGTAGAATCGATAGCTTTAACCTTTTTGGCCTCTTGTCTTATAGTCTCCCTTTCTGATATATAAATCGATCCTTCCTTGCCCAAGGTTATGACTAGCTTAAGCTTTGGATAAGTTTCTTTGAAATATCTTATATTATCGTCTACACCTTCCTTTCCGCTTATGGCTTTAGCCTCATGCTCATTTAAAAGTAGCATATCGATCTTATCATAATCAAATTTCTTGATCTCTTCTGTGATTGGTGAAGGGTTTAAGACAACCTTTAGGCCCTTTTCGTAGGCCTTATCGATAATATAGTCCATCATATTTATCTCATTTTGTAGGACCAATATATCGTTTTCATCAAAATGGTCAAATACCCTATCTACAAAGTCCTTATCGTTCTCGAAATTTGCTCCCTTATATAAAACTATGGAATTTTCTCCCTTATCATCAACTTGAATTAGGGCGTTTCCTGTAAGACTTTTACTTTCTCTCACAAATTCGGTATTTATCTTCTCATTTTCCAAATATTCTACCAAAAACTTGCCATCGATGCCGATATTTCCTACATGGTATACAGAATCAGAGTTTTTAGCCAGAGCAATCGATTGATTAAGCCCCTTACCTCCTGCTCTTTTTTCTATAGACCTTGCACTAATAGTCTCACCTGGTCTAACTATATGATCTACCGCAAAGAATATATCAATATTGATAGATCCGAAATCAATTATTTTCATAAATCCTCCCCACGCTTTCTCCTTCAAAAAGTATCGGCTCAACCTCTATCCTACTGTCTGTCTTTCTCTTATTTATCAAATCATCAGCCAAATCTATGGCCTCTCTCGCAATACGCTCGAGATTTTGGTCAATCGATGTAAGCCTTGGACTTACAATTTTATTTAAAAATAAATTATCATAACTTACTAGGGATATATCCCTCGGAACCTTTATTTTCTTTTCTCTAAAATAATTTAAGAGTCCATAAGAGCTCATATCCGAAAAGGAAAATATGGCATCTACTTGCCTATCTAGGAAAAACTTTCCTGCAGCATATCCTCCTTCATAAGAATAATCTCCATGGATAATATTTTTAGAATCTATATAAATATCACGGTTCATGCTAGCCTTGATAGCACCAGAAAGTCTCCTAGAGGAGTTGGCAGTAGATCTTGGCCCTATAAGCATGCCGATTTTCCTAAAACCTCTATCTAGAAGATAGTTCATGGCAAGCATGCCGCCAAGCTCATTGTTGCCTGTGACGAGATTTTTCTTAGAATTTGAGAAATCAACCTCATCTAGGAAGATCACATTGTACTTTTCTATTAACTCATCATCCAAGCCCCTAACATTTCTATCTACAAGAAGGCAGGCCGCTATGTAATTATTTTCCAGAAGAGCTTTGAAGTCCTTCTTGGATATGGACTTGTTATTTGAATTGTGAATATACAAAAAATAATTGTATTCTAGACAATAATTTGTCAGAAACTTGACCAAAACCGAAAAGAAGGGGTTGGAAATATCAGGAATAACCGCCATAATCACGTTGCTCTTCTTACTAGCAAGAGCTCTGGCAATCTTATTGGCATTGTAACCTAACTCCTCCGCAGCAAGAAAAACCTTCTCCTTAGTCTTAGCAGAAATCTTGTCATCAGTCCTATTAAGCACCATAGAAACAGTAGTAATAGAAACTCCAGCCAAGGCTGCAACATCTTTTATAGTGGCCATAAGCAACTCCTCATCACAATTAAAACGTTTTAACTAATTTTAATATATAACTTCCTCCTCATCTTGTCAAGCTTTTTTTGTAATTTATAAGCTAGAGCAAAATAAAAATCACAGGATAATCCTATCAGTAATCCTGTGACTTCTATTGGTTAAATTAATCTTTAATAAATTCCTGCCTTATTTTAAAGAAAAATCTTTTAAAAGTTTTTCGTTTCTTTATCACTTATGAAACAATCAAATTTATACATTTGTTAAATGAAATAGGGGTCTTTTTCAATATTTTATCCTACCATCCATTAAAATCTACTTAGAAGAATTTGAACTTATTATTTACAAAACAACATATTTCTTAAGCCTACCGAAAGCTTCTTTTACGTTATCCAGTGGGAGGGCGAGGTTCATCCTGATGGCGTATTTTCCATTAAATGCTCTGCCGTCTTGCCAAGCTACTCCGCAATCCCAACCTCTTTTTAAGATTTCTCCTATGTCTACTCCCTTATCCTTACAATATTTACTGAAGTCAACAAAGAGCATGTAGGTTCCTTCAGGCTTGTTTACACTTACTCCCTTGAAATTTTCTTCTATGAAATCACAAGCGTAGTTTACATTTTGAGTAATTGTTTGATTTAATTCATCTGTCCACTCACGGCCTGTTTTAGAATAAGCGCCTATTAGGCCGTGCATGGATAGGACGTTCATACTGTTGTAGTGGGATAGGGAAGATTCTTTATTTATCCTATTTCTCAAATATTGGTTATAGATAATATGGTAGGAGCCTACAAGGCCTGCTAGGTTGAAGGTCTTACTTGGAGCATATAGGGCAACTGTGTTCTCGTGGGCGTAGTCGCTTACGCTTTGGGTTGGGGTCTGCTTATTTCCGTCAAGGATTATATCAGACCAGATTTCATCTGAAATTATCTTTACACCATATTTTTCGAATATGTCGCAGGCCTTTTTTAACTCTTCCTTACTCCATACTCTGCCTGTTGGGTTGTGGGGGTTACACATGATTGTTGCAGATATTTTCTCCCTAACTATTAGCTCCTCCATATCTTCATAGTCCATTACCCATCTTCCTTCTTTGTCCTTTATCAAGTCGGAATGGATTATCTTATAGCCGTTATTGGTAAGCGAATTGGTAAAGCCTATGTAGGTTGGGGAATGGACTAGGACCTTGTCTCCTCGTGAGCAAAATACATTAAGAGCAGAGATTACTCCACCCAAGACTCCATTTTCGTATCCTATATGCTCTTTTCTGATATCACTTATCCCCTTCCTATCCCTATGCCAGTCGATTATAGCCTTGTAATACTCATCTGTTGGAGCAAAGTATCCAAAGGCTGGATGCTTGGCCCTCTCTATTATGGCTTCTTGGATTGAGGGAGCTGTCGCAAAGTTCATATCAGCAACCCACATAGGAATTATATCGAATCCCTCCTTGGGCGTATCTGGACTCATCCCAGGAACAGTCCCAAGGCCGTCGACTGCTATGGCATCCATCCCATGTCTTTCAAGCATCTTGTCAAATTCAAATTTCATAATATCTCCTTGTTTTTCTCGAAGTCCTTATTTATATCATATTACTTTTTAAAAGATAAAACAAAAGACACCAATTTCTTGATGCCTGTTTCTATTATTTACTGTAAGCCTTAGCCAAAATCAAAGCTCCCTCGGAAGGGTCCGTGTAGGGTTTTTCTATTTTTATTTTGTTTTTAGACTTTTCTTCTATTTTCTTAATGAGCCTATCTCCTAGGTTGAAGACTCCACCTGAATAGGATACCTTTACTTCTTCTTTGAAATTTAGTCCCTTTATTATTGAATCTATGACTGCTGCAGCTTCTTTGGATATTTCTTCTAAAAGCACCTTGCAATATGGATCTTCTTTGTCCAAGGCTTCGGCAAATATTCTAGATAGGGAAGCTATCTCATCTCTTTTCATCTTCTCTGCCTTATCAATTATTTCCATATCTTCCTTAAGATCTAGCCTTTCTCTTATGATATCATAGAGGATGGTCTTATCGCTCCTTCCATCACTCATTTTGGTAAAGTGATTGAGTAACTTTAGTCCTATATAATATCCGCTAGCCTCATCTCCCAAAAGTGGTCCCCAGCCACCAGATCTCATGGAATTTCCCTCTTCATCTACACCGTAGCCTATTTGCCCAGTGCCTAAAACTAAGTTTATGCCAGGCTTTGCATTAAGACTTCCTGCCCAACCATTTACGCAGTCATTAGCCACCGTAAATCTATCTGAGCCTATAGCCTCTCTTATTCCTTCATCGATGTAGGCTTCGGTATCGGGATATTGGCCGTAACCTGGAGCTGCAACGAAGGTGTAGAGGATTTCTTCTGGATCTATACCAGCTTCCTTACACACATCTCCTACTCCTAGCTTCATTATTTCAAAGAATTGTTGTTTAGTGACTTGTTTTGGATGGATAGTGATTTGCTTGGACTCAAAACGCTTTCCATCTACATCCAAGAGAAAGGCAGTCTTGGTCCCTCCTCCATCTACTCCTAGATAAATTTCTCTTGCCATAATATCTCCTCGCTTTTTCTTCTTTTGCTTCAAATATATATGAAAAAAGAAAGTTTGTCAACACTTTCTTACAAAATCAAACATTTGCAAGGTCTTATTTATAATCTTTATCAAAATATAAAGATAATGTTTGCCTGTAATTTTTGGCTAAGATGATATAATGAGATTAAGGAGTTATTATGAAAATTATTTTGGCAGTTGATAAGAATTGGGGGATTGGCAAGGATGGACAAATGCTTTTTCATATAAGAAGGGACCTTAAGCATTTTAAGTCCTATACTTTAGGAAATATCTGTATCATGGGCAGAAAGACCTATGAGTCCATGGGAGGCGCCCTTCCTCATAGGGAAAATATAGTTCTTTCTAGAAATAAGGATTATAAGGCAAAAGGTGCGAAGGTATTTACCGACTACAGGGATGTCTTAGCCTATGTTAGGGAAAGGTCTGAGGAAGTCTTTGTTATAGGCGGGGAGAAGATAGTAGAAATCTTCCTAGAGTATTGCGATGAGGCCATCATCACTAAGATTTATGAGGCAAGGAAGGCTGATAGCTTTCTCCACAATTTTGACCAAGATGAGGACTGGTCCCTAAGCGAAGAATCTGATATTATGGAAGAAAATGGGGTATCTTTTAGATATGTGAGATATAGGAGGAATAATTATGGGAAAGATTGAATTTTTTGTAAGCGATAAGTGTCCGGATTGTACTTTAATAATGGCAGATTATGACAAAAATCCAGACAAGTACAAGGGAGTTAGCCTTTACAATATTACAGATTCTATGGCTAACCTTAAGAGATTTCTCTACTTTAGAGATAGGCTCGAAGGCTTTGATGAAGTGAAAGAAGCAGCAAGAGTTGGGGTTCCTTGTAAGGTCATTGATGAGAAGGAAGTAGAATTTTTATAAAATCTATAGAAATTAAATAAAGAAAAATAATCGTCTCAATTATTAGCTAGGTTACAGTCTAATAATGGGACGATTTTTATTTTAAGTCTATCCTATAAATTCATTGATAAACTTAAGCTAAATACGGATCTCTAAAGGCTAATTGATCTAGCCTAATATATCTCTCATTTTCTCCTTAAGCTTTTTTGTATCTTCGTAGACATTTGGGCTATCCATTATGGCCCTTACTACACATATTCCGTTGGCTCCAGAAGATTTTAGGACGTCAATATTTTCTATGTTTAATCCCCCTATGGCGTAGACGTCTATAGAAACTTTGTTTTTTATTTCCTTAAGAGTTTCTACACTGGTCCTTTTGGTCTTGACGTGGGTTTTGGTATCAAAGATTGCTCCTACTCCAAGATAGTCCGCCCCATCTTTTTCTGCCTTATATCCTGCCTCGACAGACTTTGCAGTCGCTCCGATTAGGGCGTCTTTTCCCAAAAGCTTTCTTGCTAGATCTACAGGCATATCTTCTTGGCCCAGGTGGACTCCAACTCCTAGAGCCCAGGCAAGGTGGGCCTTATCATCTATTAGCATAGGGACTTTGTATTTATCACAAAGGGCCTTTACTTTTTTCCCTAGTTCTAAAATTTCCCTATCAGGTCTATCTTTTTCCCTAAGCTGGAGGATGTCTACTCCGCCCCTTAGGGCCTCTTCTACCCTTCTTAGGAATTCTTCTTCGTCATATTTATCTGAATTTGTTACTAAGTAAAGTTTTGTCAAAATTCTACCTCTCTTATATCAGCCTTTTGGCTTATTACTTCGTCTTCTATCGTAGAAATTTCATCCATGAGATTTACAAGAAATGTTCCTAGCCTATCGGTATTTGCCATCTCTGCAGAAACTTCAAGGAGAAGTAAGCCCATAAGGGATGCTTCTAGGGGACCTGTAACAGCCATAAAGCTTGAAATTATTCCTGTAAGCATACAGCCTGTCGCTGTGATTTTGGAAAGATTCTCTACTCCATTATTTACTACAAAATACCTATCCTCTGTTACTAAAAGGTCGGACTTACCAGTAATTAAGATAGTCGAATTGTATTTTTGATATAGTCTCCTTCCTGTTTGGGCGAGACTTTCTATATTTCCTTCTCTTATCTCATCCTTCTTTCCTACATCTATGCCCAAAGCCTCGCTTTTTTCTCCAGCAAGGGCCTTAATCTCCGAGCTATTTCCCTTTATCAAATCGAAATGATGTTTTTCTAAAAGGTCTTTGGCATAGGTCAGACGAAGGGTGGAAGCTCCTACTCCCACCGCATCTAAGGCTAGGGGAATGTTTTTCCTTTTAGCACTTTGACTAGCCTTTCTCATAGCGACCATTCTCTCACTCGTTATATTACCCAAATTAAGGCTTAAGGCCTTGGACATATTTACAATTTCTGAAACTTCATCAGGATGGGCTGCACAGATCGCCTTGGCTCCCGTGGCAAGAATCCCATTTGCCACCATGGTTATGGCTATGGGATTGGTTATGGCATGGATTAGGGGTGAAGTATCTCTTAATTTCTTCCTATTTAGCAAAATCTGATTTAGATTTTTCATAGACATTTACTCCTAATTTCTTTTGGATTGGGTAGAGAGCCTTGGCTCTTTGTAGGGTCTTTAGAAAGATAAAGGCTACCGTTCCTCCTATAAGTGTAGCTATCAAAAAGCTTGGAAGGTAGAAGTACCAGGTTATATCTCCCTTACCCCAAAGAAGGGCCATGACTGGGTAGGAGGCTATTGATCCAATAATTCCTGTTCCTATAATCTCCCCAATTACACAAGCAAGGATTGAGCCCTTGCTCTTTCTGTAAAGAAAGCCTGACAAGAAGGCTCCAAAGACTTGCCCTGTTATAGCAAGGGGAGGAATTCCCATAAGACTCATTCGGATAGCAGCTGTAATAATTCCGTTTAGTAAGCTATACCAAGGTCCTAGAAAGACTGAGCAAACTATATTTACAAAGTGAGCTGTAGGGGCAAAGCCCTCAAACCTTAGGATAGGGGAGATAACAACTCCGATTGCCACAAACATGGACATAGTTACTAGTATTAGAATTTTTCTTTTGTTTTCCATACTTCTCCTATAAATTTATATAATCAGTAAAGACTGGTGTCATGCCGATTTTCTTGAGGTCTTCGAAGGCTTGTTCGGTAGAACGGCTATCGTCAATCTCAAACTGCTCATCTCCCTCGTCGGCACTCTTCTTTGACCTGTGTCCTATAGAAGTATCTACTGAAGCAGAGATTTTAGTAGCCGAATATTTTACTGCCAAGTCTCTAAAGTCTTTCGACTCACGTGTTGAAAGGGTAATAGAGGCAAAAGGCAAAAATATTCTAATTGCAAGCATGATTTGGAAGAACTTCTTATCATCTACGATATTAAAGTCTAGAGTGTCATCCGCCCCGTGGGTTGGCCTAATCCTTGGAAGAGAGATTGCAATTTCTGCCTGAGGATATTTCCTTTGAACTTCCTTGGCATGGATGGCAAGCTTAAAAGCATCTTCTATAGGATCAGAAAGTCCAAAGAGAGCCCCAAAGCCCACTCCCCTAAAGCCTGCCATAAGGGCGCGCTCTTGAGTATTGATTCTATAGTTAAAGCTTCGCTTATGCCCTGCGGGATGATAGTAGTCGAAAGCTTCCTTGTTGTAGGATTCCTGGAAGACTGTAACGAAATCCGCCCCAGCCTCTCTTAATTTCTCATAAGAAGAAACATTGGCTGGATAGACTTCTATTCCTACAACCTTAAAATACTTGCTGGCAAGCCTACAAGCATCTGCTATATAATCTACAGAAGAAAATCTCTCGCTTTCACCAGTGAGGATTAGAACATCTTCAATACCAGTTTCTGACAAAGCCTTCATCTCTTCTTCGATCTCTTCTAGGTTAAGCTTAGCTCTTTTGATATCGCTTTTTGCCCTAAAACCACAATACCTACAAGAGTTCTCGCAATAGTTAGCTATATAGATTGGAGAAAATAGGCATACATTATTGCCAAAATATCTAATCCTAGCATCTTTTGCAAGCTCTGCCATCTCTTCTAAATGATCTTCTGCCCTATCGCTTATGAGATTGTAGAAGTCTCTTTCTGAGAGATTTTTCTTATTAAGGCTAGCTAGGACATCCGCCTCGCTTACATCTATATCTTTTACTCTATTGTAAGCTTCTTCGATTTTTTCTTTTATATCTGAGTCGATTATATCCATTTCTGGGAAATAATCATTTACGCTTTTAATATTCATATCAGTCAAAAAAGTCCCTTAGTGGTGATGATGGATCAGCACCCTTATCTAAAACTCTACCTGGTCTTGCAAGGTAGGCGCATCTTCCTGCTTCGATTCCAAGCTTGAAGGCTTTGGCCATCATAGCAATATCAGATGCACTGGCAATTCCAGTATTGGCCATAATACCACCAGCTCCCATCTCCATGGCTTCTGAAGCATGGCTTGGAACTCCAATTCCCGCATCGACAATTACAGGAAGGTCGATCTCATCTATTATGATTTTGATAAAGTCCTTGGTAGCAAGGCCCTTGTTTGATCCTATTGGACTTGCAAGAGGCATGATTGAAGCAGCTCCCGCATCCCTTAGGTCTCTTGCAAAGTTTAGGTCTGGGTACATATAAGGAAGAACTACGAAGCCTTCCTTGGCAAGGACCTCAGTTGCCTTTAGGGTTTCGGCATTGTCTGGCAAGAGATATTTGCTATCTCTCATGATTTCAATCTTTACGAAATTGCCACAACCCATCTCTCTAGCAAGTCTTGCTATCCTAATTGCCTCATCTGCATTTCTTGCACCGGATGTGTTAGGAATTATTGTAACTTCCTTTGGGATATAGTTTAAAATATTAGCAACATCCTTGGTGTTAGCTCGTCTTAGAGCAACTGTAATCATCTGGGCTCCTGCAGATTCAACTGCAGCATCAATTAATTCTGGTGAGTATTTACCAGATCCTAAGATAAATCTGGACTCAAACTTCTTATCTCCCAAAACTAGGTAATCTTTATTTTCCATTTGCTTCTCCTTCAATAATTTTAACGGCATACAAGGCCTCAAGACTTGCTATCACTCCCACATAAGGAAGATAAAGCCCCTGTTCAGGACTTGTCCTAAAGTCTCCTATCATAGTTACATTGTCAATTTTCTTTACCCTTATATCTTCTAGGTCCCCAAGACCAGATAGGCCTGATCCTATTATTAGTTTTTTGTCCTTCTTTCCTATAAAAAAGTCAAAGACAAGGGACTTCATCTCCTTCTTATCGAAGGCCTCTATGAAAATATCAGTCTTCTTGCTGATTTCTTCTAGATTTTCCCAATTTATCTTAAGATCTTTTGCATAGACTTTGGCGTATGGAATTGTCTCTTCGATTTTTTTCTTAGTCTGTATGACCTTAGACTTGCCAAGATCAGCCATATCGTAATTTTGCCTATTGAGATTAGAATATTCCACCTTATCATAATCATAAATATAGATATGACCAATCCCGCATCTAGCAAGAGACATGGCTATATTTGAGCCCAAGCCTCCACAGCCTAGGATGGAGACAGAAGAATTTTTCAAGATTTCGTTTATATAAGGATCTTGTCTTCTTAGAATCTCTTCTCTTAGGTCCATATCAACCCCCTCCTACAAAAGAAAAAACTTCTACCTTTGATCCATCTTCAACTACAAAGTCCTCAAAGTCTACTTTCTTCACAAGCTTACTATCTACCTCACAAGCAAGAAAATCTGGGTCGTAATTGTTCCTTAAAAGAAAGTCCCTAAGATTTTCCCCCTCTATGAAAGAAACTTCCTTATCGTTTAACTTAATCAAAAAATCACCCCCTCAAAAAAAGGCACAGAAAGGACAACCATACCCGAGGTGGTATGCCCCTTTGTGCCAAAACACTCAACAAATTGATATTTTTTATTATTTTATCATAAACTTCATCAATAGGATTCTATACTATACTAAATGTTTCTCTTCGAACCTCCGGGAGACAACCTCTCGGGGCTTTCCGCATGCCCCGTCTGGTTTTAGTCAGCCCGTCGGCGTGTGAGACCCAGGCCCTCTTTTCCCATCAACCCCGGGCGGCCTTGCGAGGGCGCAAACAAGGTAGAAACACGCTTCGCGGTTTCTTCATAAAAGTTGTAGATTGCTTACGCAATCAGCTATATTTTAAGTATAAAAATAGACCCCTTCTAGGGGTCTTTAAACTTTTGCTTTATTATAACTTAGCTTTCTTACGCAGGTTTTAACCTAACAAGTTTAAAGGGTTAATGGATAATTCCATCTCTCAGCTATTGCACCCCTAGCTATTTACATTATAAGATAATTT
This sequence comes from uncultured Anaerococcus sp., assembly GCA_902465755.1. GTDB lineage: Bacteria > Bacillota > Clostridia > Tissierellales > Peptoniphilaceae > Anaerococcus. Next base: position 114 of record CABQOK010000005.1, on the reverse strand, counting down.
TTTATATTTTTCAAATTTTTCTACTATCTTTATATTTTTTATACTTAAGATAGGCATTTGCGCTCATTAAAAGAGCCGCTATCAAAACTAGATAAAAGTAAGGTTTTTCCTTAA
>CABQOK010000004.1 GCA_902465755.1 uncultured Anaerococcus sp. | reverse complement strand
CCCAAGCACATCCTCCACCAGAACCTAAAGAAGGAAAATCAACATGACCAATTCCTAAAATCTCGGCTGTCTTTTCCATGAAGTTCTCGCATCCTCTAAAAAGCCTCGCCACGTCGAGATCGCTAGCTCCCTTCCTATAGGCTCTATTTTCTAGGAAAGAATTTTCTCCAAAAAGAGTCATCTCGCTACTTGTAGCAATCTTGATATCTGCCTTCTTAAATCTCTGATCAAGGCCATCTATATCAATCCTACTAACCTTGGCTAAGTTTTTAGCCACAGGAGAAAGACTGTTATCATCCTCATCATAGAATCTCGCTCCCAAGGCATAGAGCATGCCCATGCCCATATCGTTGGAGGCACTATCACCTACACCTATATAGAAGCTTTCCGCTCCATTGTCTAAGGCATCAAGGAAGACTTCTCCAAGTCCTAAGCTAGATGCATTCATAACATCGAGATCTTCCTTGTATAAAAGCGAAAGTCCAGACGATTCTGCCATCTCTATAGTAGCAAATCCATCATTTAACAAATACCTCGCAGTAATCGCTTCGTTTAAAGGGTTATGTACATTGACATAGTGGTAGTCTCCCTTAGATATAAACTTCATCGACTCTATCGTTCCTTCTCCTCCGTCGAGAAAGGGTATGGGATAGGCCTTAGAGGACAACTCCTCCTTAAAAATCCTCCCCATAGTAACAGAATCTTCAAAATTTTTGATTGTATCTATAGCTATTAATGTTTTCATTTTATCTCCTCATCCTTAAATATATACCCGAATATTTTTAATTATTTTTATAATATAACGAAAATATTCCTGCAAATTAACAAGAATCTCCAATTAGGCTAAATTTAAGGCAAAAAACTTTACATATCAGTTTTTACTTGTTATACTAGATTAGAAAGATAAACTTTCGCTGTTTAACTCAGAAATCGAGAATGATTTCATAAAGACCATTGGCTTTTGCTAGTGGTTTTTTCATTATCCGAGTACAACAGCGAAAGGAACAAAATTTTATAAAATTTTGTCAAAGTAGGAAACTTGCCTTGGGCAAATTTTACTAGGTTCTTCTACTATTTTTTGACAAAAATAGCAAAGAGCGCAAATATTTATTAATATTTGCTACCATGACCTGTTTAACTCAGAAATCGAGAATGATTTCATAAAGACCATTGGCTTTTGCTGGTGGTTTTTTCATTATCTCAATCGAACAGCCAAAGGAACAAAATTTTCTAAAAATTTTGTCAGAGTAGGAAAATTCCCAGAGCAAATTTCAATATCTTAGTCTTATTTCCTTATCTCAAATATCTTCCTACCCATATTTTCCTATGAGTATTTGTCAATTTCTTTATTTTGATAAGTTTTCCTCAAAAGCTTCATAATTCTATCTATATCATCTTCTGTCATATAGCTATAGATAGGATAGACCATATATTTATAAAAGCTATTCGCAAGATAAAAGCTTTTGCTAATTTTTAATTAATTAGTAAAGTGATTAAGTCATTATAAGTAAAATTTATTTAGAAATTTTAGACAATACAGGAGGAGTTAATTTGTTAAAGAATAAAAAATTTGCGATTATTTTTTCGATTTTCGCTATGTTTTTGTGGGGCTCAGCCATCCCTACCATAAAGACAACCTACCTAGAGCTTGGAATCGGAGCAAGTGATACAGGACAAAAGATTCTAATAGCCGGGATTAGGTTTTTTATGGCTGGCATTATAACCCTAATTTATTTTCTTATTTTTGATAAGAATTATAAGGATTTTAAGAAGCTCGATTGGAAGTTTGTCATAATTTTAGGTTTGATTCAGACAAGTATCCAGTATCTTTTCTACTATATAGGTCTGTCAAATACCTTCGGAGTCAAATCTTCCATCATCCAAGCCGCCAATTCATTTATAGTAGTGATATTTTCTGCCCTACTTTTGCCTGAAGATAAGATCAATTCAAAGATGATCTTAGCTCTCGTTATTGGAACTATTGGAATTATTATAACAAATACTGGAAAACTAATCGGTGGAGAGGCAATGAAGCTTACTGGCGAGGGATTTATCATAGTTTCCACTTCAGTAAATGCCTTGTGCACAGTTCTTGTAAGAAAGTACGGCAAAGGGATGAATGGCTATCTTCTTACAGGCCTTCAGTTTTTTGTAGGTTCTGTAATCTTAATTATAGTAGGGAGAACTCTTAGTGGAGGATGGATTTCCTTTACAGGCAAAGCGGCTATTCTCTTAGTCTATGCAGCCTTTATTTCAGCAACTGCCTTTACTATTTGGACCCTAGTCCTTCAAAATAACTCCGCAAACGAATTTGGGATATACAAGCTCTTTATTCCTCTATTCGGATCTATCCTATCCGTTATAGTTCTAGGAGAAGTATTCACCCTAAGACTTGCCTTGGGTATGATCCTAGTTTTATCTGCTTCTTTGATTCTAAATATAAATAAGAGGAAAAATTAAAGAGACTTTACTAGTCCCAAAAGAAAAAGGTGATGAGCAGGATAATTTCTGCTACATCACCAATTTTTTATCTCAATTCCATTATTTCTTCTATCTCAGAAGGATTTATTCCTACCATAGCCTCTCCTAAGTTTTTGCTTACTTCAAGGAGAACTTTTGGGTCGTTGTATCCTGCTACGGCCTTTACTATAGCCTTGGCCCTCTTTTCTGGATTTCCTGATTTAAATATACCAGATCCAACGAAGACTCCTTCAGCTCCTAATTGTCTCATAAGGGCTGCATCTGCTGGAGTTGCTACTCCACCTGCAGAAAAGTTTAGGACAGGAAGTCTCTTCTTATCTCTTACATATTTTAATATGTCATAGTCAACTTGGAGGTCTTTGGCCTTTGTATAAAGAGCGTCATCAGTAAGACCTGCTACTTCCGCTATTTGTGAATTTATCTTTCTTAAGTGTCTTACAGCTTGAACTACATCACCAGTTCCTGCTTCTCCCTTAGTTCTAATCATTGATGCACCTTCTTTGATTCTCCTAAGAGCTTCTGATAAATCTCTTGCTCCACAGACAAAAGGTGTTTCAAATTTTGCCTTGTCGACATGGTTTTCATCATCAGCAGGAGATAGGACTTCTGATTCATCTATGTAATCAATGCCTAAGGCCTCTAGGATTTGTGCTTCTACAAAATGACCAATCCTAACCTTTGCCATAACTGGAATAGAAACTGAGTCCATAATTTTTCCTATCATTTCAGGATCGCTCATTCTTGAAACTCCGCCGGCAGCCCTGATATCTGCAGGAACTCTTTCAAGAGCCATTACTGCAACAGCACCAGCATCTTCTGCTATCTTTGCTTGCTCGACGTTAATAACGTCCATTATTACTCCGCCTTTTAGCTTTTCGTTTATCTCAATAATTTTTTTATCCATTGATCTTCCTTTCATAAAATATTTCCAGCTATATTATACAATAAATGTAAGATTATGTTAATTTTCTATTTATTTTCTTATAGCGGGTAAGAAAAACCACTAGTTTGCATTGCATAATAGCTGTCGCATTACTTGCCCTATTTAGGAATTAATACGAACTCTTTGACAATAGTCATTGTAGATCCTTATTTTCTTGTAATACATGGGTAAATTTTCCTAAGAGATTTTTCTAACGATCATACGATGATTATTCATGATTTTACAAGATATTCCCTCGGAGCCTTCAACTACTTGATGGTAAAATAAATCACTCCCCAAATAGCCCACTCACTTCTTATAAGCTAGTGGGTTTATTTTATTTTACAAAATAATTTACGGCCGGAAGTTTCCTAATATTTTTATTTAAAGCCCAGTAGATAGCAACCAAAAGAATTACGGCACTTCCTATAAGAATTGCTTTCGAACTTGATAAGTATTCTCCAAGGAAACCACCGACCAAGGCTCCGACTGGTGCCATAAAGGTAGAAATACCTACCATAGCCCCCATGACAGATCCAATCTTCTCACTTGGAACAAGCATCTGGACCATGGTTTGGGCATAGACATTAACTATTCCCACTACAAACCAACCGAGAGCATATAAGGCGACTGCAAGCTTAATATTTGCAGAAAAGTAAGAAAGAGATATCCAGGCTAAGGAAACTATGAGCATTCCATAAACATAAAGCTTACCTAAAGATACTTTCTTTAGCTTTGGAATACCTGCAAACAAAGAACCAAGGAGAACTCCTGCTCCCATTCCTGCTAACATCAGACTATAGAAGATCTCATCTTTGGCAAAGGCAGGTAAGACTGCACTTATAGATGTGGCAGAGAAATTTATAAAGACTACTCCAAGGACTAGGGCAAAAATCCTAGAATCCTTGAATAAATCTAGACCTTCTTTAAGACCCTTAAAGTGATTTTTAATAGCAGAATCCCCTCTTTGATTTTCTCTTTCATTGTAGTGACTAAGCTTTTTGGATAAGAGACAGAACAAAAGGCCAGTCAAGACAAAACTTGCACTATCAGCATAAAAAGCTGTCATAAAGCCAAAAATCGCTATAATAAAACCTGCTAAGGTATCAAAGATGGCATTCGACCCTTGATACGCCATAGTCATCAAGGAGTTTCCTGTAACAAGCTCTTCTTCGGAAAGGATCTTAGGCAGAAGAGAAATCTGTCCAGGATAAACCAGCTGGTTAAGCAAGGAAATTATTGGCATAAGAACCATTATGTGGTAAACATTTAATTTTTCCAAATAATACAAGGCAGGAATTATTAATATTAATATAGCTTGTAGAAATTGGGTAAGAATCAAAAACTTCTTCATATTAATCTTATCCAAGATTGGACTTAGAAGTAATTGAACAATGGCTGTTGATGAGGTTAGAAATAGGCTTATACCTGAATAGACAGCAGACCCACTCATCTGGTAGACCAAGAGGGTTGAAGCTATAGCATAAAGGCTATCACCAAAGTTTGTAATAAGTCGTCCTAGAAGCAGGACATAGAAATCTTTGTTTTTAATCATTTTAAACATTCTCCTTATATTTAACGTTTAGTTTTTGTTTACAGTTGTGTATTTTTTTACCAGTAAGCTTCTACCTACTGGCTTAAGATATTTATAGAATTGTACTTACTTGACTGATATATCTTCCTTTGTTTTTTAATAATTCAGTAAATAAATCTTATGATTGAACTTATATATCTGAATTATTCATCACAAGCATTATAATTTTTAACGTTTAGTTTTTATTGACAGTTGTGTGTTTTTTTACCAGTAAGCCTCTACTTACTGGTTTTAAGATAATTTATAGATTTGTACTTGGAAACTTTCACTATCTCCATCATCCTCCCTGTATTTTTCTATTAATTCATTTAAGTCTTTTTCGAAAGACTCGTAAGATTTCTTATGTATTTTGAAGGTGAATTGCTTTTCTTCCAAATTATTATTAAATATTTCGCTATTCGGTATAAAGGCCTTGGCTACTGGTAGGAAATATTTTTGGGTAATCCCATTTATTAGCTCTGTATCTACAACCTCGACAATTCCATTTTGTTCTAATATTTTAAGGTGGTAGTGGATTTTGGACCTGCTAACTCCTAGGGCATCCGACAAGTCCTGAGCTGTCTTAGGCGTGGCTCCTAAAGTCATAATAATTTTAAGCCTTATGGGATCACTAACTATATTTATCTCTTCTAAAGTATCTAATATGTGAACTTCTTTCATAAGTACCCTCCCTTCTTATCTTTGTTATTTATAATATAGCACTGATTTATCTATCTGTCAAATTTTCCTTAACGTTAAATTATTTTATTTAAAAGGGCTGTTGCAAAACTATGAATAATCATCGTACCATCGTTAGAAGGTTCCCTTAGGAAATTTTACCTCTCCTGGCCGGTAGGCCAATGATGCCCGCCGGCTGATGGAGGCGATTAGCCCGTCGGCTTATTGAGACTTTCCGTGGAGGTTCTTCTAACGATAATGGTACGATTTATTCATTCTGCAACAGCCCCTTATATTATTCTCCTAATTTTTCCTTATAGGCTTTGACTAGGTCGTCTTCTGTGATGTCCTTTGCTCTAAGGTCTAGGACAATTTCTCCTTTGTTTAGCATGATTATCCTATCAGAGTATTTGACAACGTCTCTTAGGTTGTGGGAGATTAGGAGGGTTGTCATATTTTCCTTATCGATAAGGCTTCTTGTCATGTCCATTATGTTTCGACTGGTCTTTGGGTCAAGGGCTGCTGTGTGCTCGTCTAATAATAAGAGGTCCGGCTTTTTAGCTGTCGCCATAAGAAGGGCTAGGGATTGTCTTTGTCCTCCAGAAAGCAGGTCTGTCTTGGTATGGAGTTTGTTTTCAAGGCCTAGATTTAACTTCTTAAGTCTTCTTACTATTTCTTCTGTATTAGAGCTTTTCTTAAGAGATCTTAGGCCGAATTTCTCTCCCTTTTTTAGGGCTAGGGCCATATTTTCGTAGATATCTAGGTTGGTCGCCACCCCGTCTTTGGGATCTTGGTTGACCTTGCCCATATATTTTGCTCTTTTTTCCTCGCTAAGTTTGCTGATCTCTACCCCATTTACTAAAATCTGTCCTGAATCTAGAGGAAGGCTTCCGCTTATTAGATTCATCAAGGTTGACTTACCGCAGCCATTAGGTCCTATGATGGTTGTAGCAAGGCCTTCTTCGATCTTTAGGGAGAAGTCCTTAAATATTGTATTTTCTTCACTTGTGCCTATGTTGAAAGTTTTGGAAATATTTTTAATTTCAAGCATTTTTAACCATCCTTTTGTATTTTATATTAGCTAGGTAATTATTGTAGGAAATAAAGGCTATAACAATTAGAGCGGTCACAAGCTTTAGGTCGTTTGGATTTAGTCCCAGATAAATAGCAAGGCCTGATATAATCCTATAGACAATTGCTCCAAGTATTGCCCTTGAAGTATCTCTAAGCTTATCTCTAGATTTCATCAAGGTATCTCCTATAATAATTGAGGCGAGACCCGTAACTATCATGGCTGTTCCCATTTGTATATCGGCAAAGCCTTGGTAGTTGGCCATAAGGCCTCCGCTTAGACCTATGAGAGCATTAGAAAGAATCAAGCCAACCATGATAAATCTATCAGGATTTTTACCTAATTGTTTGACAAGTTTTCTGTTATTTCCAGTAATCTTAAGCAGGTAGCCTGTCTCGCTTCTTAGATAATAGTCGATAGCAAATTTGATTACTAGGGTTAGGACAAGTAGGATTGGCCATTTGGGAAGGACCCCAAAGATGTTTGGATTTCCTGCTATAGGAATATTACTTGCTCCTCCTATCCTTAAATTTATGGAATAAAGGATAGTTAGGGTTAGTATTCCTGAAAGAAGTGGGTCTACCTTAATCTTTTTGTAGAAAAAGTAGGTCAAACATCCTCCAAGTCCTCCACATATTATAGCTCCTATGATTCCAAGATAAGGACCCATGCCCTTCTGGATTAGAACTGCTGCAATAAAGGCTCCAAGAGGATAGGTTCCTTCTAGGGAGAGGTCGTAATATTTTAAGAATTTGTAGCTAAGCATGTAGCCCATAGCAAGGATTGCAAATATTAGTCCTATTTCTATACTTGCTCCTAGTGATGATAGTAAGCCGGTCATTTCTTCTCCTTAGTCTATTTTTTCTGCATTCTTTAGTAAATCTTTATCTAAGTCTACTCCCAAAGCCTCAGCGGTCTTAGTGTTTACAAGAACTTTAAGATCTTCTGCTTTCTCGTAAGGAATATCTTTGGCATTTTTCCCGTTTTTTATAATCTCCGCTGCCATAGCTCCTGCCTGACTTCCAAGTTCTCTGTAGTTTACTCCTTCACTCATCAAGGCCCCGTTTTCTACGCTTCCTTCATCATAGGCGATTGATGGGATCTTTTCCTTGGCTAGGGCCTCGCTTATAACTGGCATAGCATTTACAACGACATTGTCTGTTACTGTAACCATAGCGTCGATTTTGCCCTTAAGGCTTGCTATAGCTTGAGGAATGTCGTTTATGGATGAGACTCCTTGTTTTTCTAGCTTTAAGCCTCTTTCTTCTAGGGCCTTTTCCAAGGCTTCGATTTGAACTTGGGAGTTTTGCTCGTTGGTATTATACATTGTTCCGAATACCTTGGTGTCTGGATATAGGCTTAGGAAGTCATCTATAAGCTTTCCTGCTTCTACATAATCAGACACTCCTGTGATATTTTCTCCGCTAAGTCCTGCTCCTTCTGGGTCTGTTACTGCTGCGAATAAAACAGGCTTATCTTTTATGGTATTGGCCACTCCTTGGGCTGCTGGTGTGCCTATGGTATAGATTAGATCTGCGTCTTTATTCTTAAGGTCTGTAGCAAATTGTGGAATTAGAGCGAGGTCCCCGTTTGCTCTATGATCTATTAGCTCATAGGATATATTTTCCTCATCTAGTTTTTCTATAAAGCCTTCTCTAGCTGCGTCCAAGGAAGGATGGTCAGCAATTTGTACGATTCCTATCTTTGCCTTATCACTGGATCCTTCTCCAGTGCTTTTTCCTGTTTCATTCGCCTTGTTTCCACAAGATCCTAGTAGGGTCATAGCCAACATTAATCCTAAAATTTTCTTAATTTTCATTATATCCTCCATAATTTCCGATAGACTTTTATCTAACAAAAAAACTCGCCCTGTATAGGACGAGTGTATTCGTGGTACCACCTAATTTCGTAATCTAAAGATTACCTTGACAAGAGTCTATCAACTCCTTGCTTCTGATAACGGTAGCTTCCGTAATAGCTTACTAGATTCGGCTATTCTGCATACAGAGGGAATAAGTAGATAATCCTTACAAGACTTGCACCAACCGTCTTTTCTCTTAAGTAATTCATATAAACTATCTTTCTGTAATCACATTTATTCTTTAACTAGATAATACATGCTAAAATAGATATTGTCAAATATTTTTGATAAATTATTTCTTAAAGTATATAATTACTCATATTTCAAAGTTGAATACAAGATTGCCTTAACAGCTGGTATCCTGTTTTCTGTCTGATCGAAGACCGTAGACTTCGCTGATCTAAAGACTTCATCGGTAACTTCCATCCCATCGAAGTCCATATCATCAGGAAGTTTGGCTAAAACCTTTTGGGCAAGCTTGGATTTTTTGTCGTGAAAGGCTGGTAGGCAGTGCATAAATATCGTAGTATCCTTTGTCTTATCCATCACTTCCCTATCGACCCTATAAGGGTAAAGCTCCATAATCCTATCTACAGGCACATCGTCTGCCTCTGTTAGGGCTATCCACATGTCAGTATAGATTATATCAGCTTTTCCTATAGCTTCATTAAGATCTTCTGTATAAGTAATCTCAGACCCATGCTTTTGAGCAAAGTCCTTGGATAGCTTTATAAAATCTTCCTTGGGGAAGTATTTCCTAGGACCTGCTGCTGTGAAATTTATTCCAAGCTTGGCACAAGTTATGGATAGGGAGTTAGGCATGATATCTCCGGGATAGCCTAGATATAATAAATTAAGCCCCTTAAGATATCCGAACTTTTCCCTTATGGTAAGCATATCGGAAATCATCTGGCTTGGATGAGTCTTTTCTGTCATGGCATTATAGATTGGAACTTCTGTCATCTTTACAAGTTTTTCTAGCATATCCTGCTTGTTTCCTCTATAGACTATGCCGTCGTAATAGCGGTCGAAGACATTGATACTATCTTCGATAGATTCCTTCTCGCCGAGCTTACTTGAATAAGAATTTATAAGACTTACTCCCATCCCCAAATCAAAGGCTGCAACCTCAAAGGAAGTTCTGGTCCTGGTAGAAGCTTCCTCAAAAAGAAGGATTAGGTTTTGTCCATCAAGATACTTGTGGGGCCTTTTCTCCTTCTTAAGCTTCTTAAAGTCAGCTGCCAAATCTATAAGATATAAAATCTCCTCCTCAGAAAAATCTTGCATAGCAAGAAAGTTCCTACTTCGTAAATCAATTTCCATATATTTCTCCTTTGTTTTAATATACCTTATTTTTGATTTGTTATTAGGACGAAAAAACCTCGCCGAGGCGAGGTTGTTTGTGAATCTATTTCAAAATTTCTTCTACTATTGGAATTGGCGCTACTTCTTTGTCTGTAAAGGTAAAGGTTTCATAGAAATCTTTTTTCCACTCATCTGTTAATTCTTCGTCGTGGTAGACTGTACAAAGGAGATCACCCTTCTTAACATAGTCGCCCTTTTTGGCATTCATCTCAAGGCCTACAGCATAGTTTATAGGGTCAGTTTTCTTAGCTCTTCCTGCTCCAAGCTTCATTGCCTGGATACCAAGACCCATTGAGTGGATATTTTCAATGTAGCCTTCTTCTTCAGATAACATTTCTGTCTTGAATTTCGCTTGAGGAAGGAGGTCTGTGTTTCTGATTTGTTCAACATTTCCACCTTGGTATTCTACCATTTTTTCTAGTTTCTCGTAAGCTTTGCCAGATTTAACAGCTTCTTCTAACATAGCTCTAGCCTCTTCTTTACTATCTGCTTTGCCTGCTTGCATTAGCATAATCTCTCCTGCACACATACAAAGTTCAGTAAAGTCCTTTGGGCCTTCTCCCTTTACAGTTTCTATAGCCTCTCTTACTTCAAGAGCGTTACCTATAGTATTTCCTAAAGGTTGGTTCATGTCTGTAATCATAGCCATGGTGTTTTTGCCTAGCTTCTTACCAATTGAAATCATAGCATTAGCAAGTTTTTTGGCATCTTCTACTGTATGCATAAAGGCACCTTCACCATATTTTACATCTAATAATATAGTGTCAGATCCAGAAGCAAGTTTCTTAGACATGATTGATGAAGCTATTAGTGGAATCGAATCAACTGTCGCTGTTACATCTCTAAGGGCATAGAGCTTCTTATCAGCTGGAACCAAATCTCCTGTCTGGCCAATTATAGCAAGGCCTATTTCATTTACTTGTTTTTTAAATTCTTCTTCAGTAAGTGCTATATTAAATCCTTCGATAGATTCTAGCTTATCAAGTGTTCCGCCAGTATGTCCTAGGCCCCTACCGCTCATCTTAGCAAGCTTAAGGCCACAAGCAGCAACCATTGCACCGAGTGCCATTGAGGTCTTATCTCCAACTCCTCCTGTTGAGTGCTTGTCAGATTTGATTCCTTCTATTTCTGATAGGTCTATTACGTCTCCTGAATGCATCATAGCTTCTGCAAGCTTGGCTGTCTCATGCTCTGTCATTCCGTTAAGTCTGATCGCCATAAGGAGGGCTGCTATTTGATAGTCCTCAATCGAATCGTCAGTTACTCCATCTACGAAAAATTGGATCTCTTCATCTGTTAGTTCTTCTTTAAGTTTTTTCTTTTCAATTATATCAATAAATCTCATTTTCTTCTCCTTTAGAATAATAACCAAATACCAACTATTAAAGCTGATAGTACGCTGACACAGAATCCTGCAATCATTGCTCTTAAGGCAAGCTTTGCAAGAACTGGTCTTTTTTCTGGACATAGGACTGAAATACCTGATATGCAAATCCCTATTGAGCTTACATTAGCAAATCCTGCTAGAGATACTGCAAGCATTAGACCTGTTCTTTCACTCATGGTAGCAAGCATTGGGCCAAGTTTACCAAAGGCTACGAACTCGTTTAGGATTAGCTTAGATCCTAATAGCTCACCTGCTGTTAATACTTCTTTACCCTCAAGTCCCATCAAGTAACCCATTGGTGCAAAGATGTAGGATAAGATGGTCTCCAAAGAAATATTAAATATTCCTAAAACCCCATTTATCAAAGCTACAATTGAAATTATAGCTATAAGGCTTGCTCCGATTGCCATAGCCATGTTCATTCCATCTATGGCTCCACTTGATAAGGCATCTAGTACATTTTCATTGTTGCCCTTCCTGTCCATCTTTACCTCACCAAGCTCTTGGATTTTATCTGTTTGTGGGCATACGATTTTAGATAAAAGAATTGAGCCAACTGGAACCATGGTGGATGCTATAAGCAAGGATTCCATAGGGATTCCCAAGGCAACATATCCAGCTATAATAGATACCGACATAGATCCCATACCTGATACCAAAACTAGCATAACTTCACTTTCCGTCATGAAATTAAGGTATTTCGCTACAAGAATTGGTGAGTCTGTTTGACCTAAAAACATATTAGCTACAGCTACAAATGATTCAACTTCTGATGTTTTGAATAATTTTCCTATAACCCAACCTATCTTTGATACTACAAATCCTAATATCCCTGTGTAGAACAATACTGCTACTAGGGCTGAGATAAATACAATATTTGTCAAAGTTTGAAAGGCAAATATAAAGCCAGTTGGGGCAGCTGGATCTCCTAAAGATCCAAAGACAAATTGGATACCTTCGCTACCATAAGATAGCACTTTCTCAACACCTGTACTTACTGCTGCTATAGCTTTTCTACCTTGAGGTAATTTTACAAGAAGACCCGCTATAATAAACTGAGCAAGCAAGGTTGTAAAGATTCTTTTTACATTTACAGCCTTCCTATTCATTGATATCGCAAACATGAAAGCGATAACAACAACTATACCCAGAAGGTTTAACACTAACTTCATATATAACTCCTATTTACTAACTTCTTTATAAAAACTTGTTCCTGGGATTTGGCTATCTATCTCAAATATGTCGGCTATAGTCTTTCCAATATCCGCAAAGGTATTTCTTGTCTTTAGATCAACACCAGCTTTTATCTTATCCCCAAATATTATCATAGGGACATATTCTCTAGAGTGATCTGTAGATTCTGTTGATGGGTCACAACCATGGTCTGCTGTAATAATTACTATGTCATCTTCTCTAAGTTTATCCATCATTTGACCTAATTGTTTGTCAAACTCACTAGCTGCATTTGCATAACCATCTACATCATTTCTATGACCATAAATCATATCGAAATCGACCAAGTTTACAAAGCATAAACCATTGAAATCCTTATCACATAGGTCAAGGGTTATATTCATTCCATCGATATTATCTTCCATCTTATAACTTTCTTCGACAGATTTTCCTGCAAATATATCGTAGATCTTTCCTACTCCAATTGAGTCGAAACCATTTTTAACTAAATCATCCATTACAATTGGACCTGTAGGATCAAGGGCATAGTCGTGTCTGTTTCTAGTTCTTTCAAAAGAACCGAGCTCGCCTACAAATGGTCTTGCTATAACTCTTCCTACAGCTAGATCTCCTTGTAACATCTCTCTTGCAATCTCGCAACAGCGATACAGTTCATCAAGGCTTATTACATCTTCATGTCCTGCCACTTGGAAAACTGAATCAGCTGATGTATATACTATCAAAGCTCCAGTTTCTAGATGTTCTTTTCCATAATCTTTTATAACTTCTGTTCCAGAGTATGGTTTGTTACAAAGAATTTTCCTACCTACTCTTTTAGAATATTCTTCTAGGAAATCTTCTGGGAATCCATTAGGGAAAGTTGGGAATGGTTTTTCGGAAATTATTCCTGCCATTTCCCAGTGACCTGTAGTTGTATCTTTGCCGTTTGAGCTTTCAGCAAGTCTTGCAAAAGATCCTTGTGGTTTTTCTACACCTTCTTTACAGTCGACCCCTTCTATATTAAAAAGACCTAACTTTTCTAAATTTGGAGTGTTATACTTTTTACTTTTAACAATTGCAGCTAAAGTATTGCTTCCCTCATCTCCATACTTGTCAGCATCTGGCATCTCGCCTATTCCAAAACTATCTAAAACTATTAAAAAAACTCTCTTGTTGTTTTTCATGGCAAATCCTTAATAATCTGATTTATTTTCTTCGCCCTTTAACATCTTGATTGCAGAGCTTGTCCCAATTCTATCGCAGCCTGCTTCGATAAAGGCAATCAAATCTTCTTTTGTTCTAACTCCACCAGCTGCTTTTATTTTAACATTTTCTCCGATGTGCTCTTTGAACAAGATCACATCTTCCATCCTAGCTCCATCTGTACCAAAGCCTGTAGATGTTTTGATGTAATCAGCACCTGCATTTGTAACAGCTTCACACATAGCTATTTTTTCTTCTTCTGTAAGATAGCAAGTTTCTATAATAACCTTAAGGATCTTATCTCCAACGACTTCCTTTATAGCTTTTATCTCATCTTCTACTTTTTTGTAATCTCCATTCTTAACATCTGAGATATTTACAACCATATCTATCTCGCTTGCTCCATAGGTAATAGCTTGTTCAGCTTCTACTATCTTTGATTCTGTTAGATTGTATCCTAGAGGAAAGCCAATTACTGTACAAATAGTTAGCTTCTCACCGTATTTTTTGTTGATTCTTTCGATATATGATTGAGGAATGCAAACTGATGCAGTTTTGTATTCTACAGCTTCATCACATAGTTTTTCTATATCTTCCCATGTAGAAAAAGGTTTTAGTAACGTGTGATCAATATGAGCATAAATTTCATTATTTTCCATAATAACTCCTTATAATCCTTTATGAAAGGTTTTCCTTATTGTCTAGACATTTCGTTTCTTTTGTTATTTTTATTCTACAACAATCGTGTTAATATGTCAACATAAAATGTTATAATTTTACCATTATTTTATTTTATGATGGTTTTTGACTAAATTTATTACAAATTTCGGGTACAATCATTTTGAAGGGTGAGGGGTTTATGAGCAAAAAAGAAGATAGATTAAATAAAGTAATTAACATAATTAAAAATAGAAATGGATCTTCTATAAAGGAGCTTGCTTCGGAACTATCAGTTTCTGAAATGACTATTAGAAGAGATATAAAAATCCTAGAAGAAAATAATGTTGTAGAAGTATATCATGGGGCCGTAGTTTATAACCCCTATTTAAATAATCCAACAATTAATAAGATGGATTCAGATTATGATATTAATTTAAATTCAAAGCTTTACAACAAAGAAAAAGATCTAATAGGTCTTGCAGCATCTAAGCTTATCAAAGAAGATGATATTGTAATAATTGATACAGGAAGTACAACTGACAAATTATCAAAATACATACCCACTGATTTAACTTGTACTTGTCTAGTTTTTTCATCAAATAACTTCCTAAATCTGATGCATAAGGATAATGTCGACTTAACACTCGCTGGTGGAGTATTTCATAGAGATACAGGCATGTTTGAATCACAAGCTAGTCTTAAAATAATAGAAAACACTAGAGCGAACAAGGTGTTTTTGTCAGCTGCAGGTATTCATCCAAAGCTTGGCGTAACTTGTGCTAATTCCTATGAACTTGCCACCAAGAAAATGATTATCAAAAATTCCTTAGAAGTTATTCTAATGGCTGATTCTAGCAAGTTTGATAGTGTTAAAGCTGTGCATTTTTGTGAGATTGATGATGTAGATACCGTTATTACAGATAAAAACATCAGCCAAAAATGGCTCGATTACCTAAAAAACAAAGATATTAAAGTAATAATTGCAGAATAATAAAACAAACAAAAAGGCTTTTAAAAACTATGAATTGTCATAATTTCTAAAAGCCATTTTTCCTATTCTCCATCTATAACTGTATCTGAAAATACTATCATTAGATTGATATTTGATCCTATTATTTCTAAGATTCCATACTCTACTATATTTACCTCAGGATTGTCCTTGTATCTTTTGTCAGGGCCTCCGTCTTTGTTAGCATGTTTGTAAGTTTTCTCTATAAGAGTAGCATCTTTAGCTACTTTTCCCTCTTCCATGAAGTCTTCTGCTCTAAGATCTATCTTTAAATCCTTGTAGTCAATTGCTTTGACCTTGGCGTTTTTTTCTAATAATAGTGCATCTGGCAAGAAATATATAGACAAATCATCAGATTTTAGACTCCAACGTTTGTTTCAAATCCTTTAGGCAAATTTTTTCCTATAGTTAAGTTTGACCTATCTACTATTATGTTTCTTTCGTTTTCTTCTGCCAATTCATTTACTAGGAAAACTTCATCACTTTCTAATATTCCTGCCAAAAGTTTGTTGGTTAAGTCGTATTCTTCCTTAGAATCTCCTTCAAAATCATAATCTATACTTACATCTTCTCCATCTTTTTTGTAAAAACAAAGTATAAGTCCTAATACGCTTATTGCTAAGAACAACGGATTTACAAAAAATAAAGCGATTCCCAAAATAACCAATCCTATGCCTATATACATATAAGGTTTCTTGCTCTCTGACGCTTGTAATATATCTTCTAGTCCAGTTGACTCTAGTTTTTTAAAGTCTAATCCATAATTTTGAGCGTCAGCATAAGATGAATCATCTACATTATTTTTTGCTTGCTTTTCCCCTAATTTACCTCCTGCTAAAGGATTTTTAAATTCCTTTTGGTAGGAAAGCCCTGTGCCTGGCAAGTAAGCTGTTCCTCTTATATTTCCCTTAGCTGTTTTTGTTATCCTAAATCCCTTGCCACCCCAAGAAAACCCAGGGCCAGTCTTTGACATATTTATCCTAAAGCCCTTGCCTAAATTTATGCTTTTTCTGAATCTTACTCCCATAACTTCCTCCTTTGATAATTATATCAAATCTGAGAGTTTTTTCCCATAATAAAACTGCCAGCTCTGCCGGCAGTCTTAGTTAGTCTCTTTTTATTTAAGGGTTGCATACATTATAGCTTTTATTGTATGCATTCTGTTTTCAGCTTCGTCAAATACTTTAGATTTGTGTGATAAGAATACATCTTCTGTAACTTCCATGCCGTTTAATTCGTATTTGTCGCCGAATTTATCATAGATTTCTTTACCAACTGTTGTGTTTAAGTCGTGGAAAGATGGTAGGCAGTGCATGAAGATTGTTTCTTCTTTAGCATTATCCATTACCTTTTGGTTAACTTGGAATGGGTGAAGTTGTTCGATTCTATCAGCCCAAACTTCTTCAGGCTCTCCCATTGATACCCAAATATCTGTGTAGATTACATCAGCATCCTTTGTGCTTGCCATTACATCTTCGCTAAATTCAACTTTTGAACCGTGTTTTTTAGCAAATTCTCTAGCTAACTCTTGAACATCTTCTTCTGGCCATAGGTCTTTTGGTCCGCAACCAATGAAGTTGATACCAAGTTTTGCGCATGTTACTGCTAGGGAATTACCCATATTGTTTCTGCAATCGCCCATATATACAAAGTTTAGACCACGAAGGCGTCCAAAGTTTTCTTTGATTGTAAGCATATCGGCTATCATTTGAGTTGGATGCCATTTATCTGTTAGACCATTCCATACTGGAACTCCTGCATTATCAGCTAACTCTTCAACTAAGTCTTGTCTAAATCCTCTGTATTCTATACCATCGTAGAATCTACCTAGTACTTTTGCAGTATCAGCTATTGATTCTTTCTTACCCATTTGGCTTGAACCTGGATCTAGATATGTTACTCCCATACCAAGGTCCATTCCAGCAACTTCAAATGAGCATCTTGTTCTTGTTGATGTTTTTTCGAATAATAAAACTATGTTCTTACCTTGAAGATAGTTGTGTGGTGTTCCTGTTAGTTTTAAGTTTTTAAATTGTTCTGATAGTTTGATTAAGTATAAAACTTCATCTTCTGTAAAATCTTTAATAGCTAATAAATTGCGTCCTCTTAAGTTAACTCCCATTTTAATCTCCTTATTTTTTTATTTTACATAATGTCAAAGGAAAACTTATCATCCTCTAACATAATTGTAAGCACGTTTGTACTATCCAAGTCATCTTGTAAGATTTTTCTAGAAACCATGGTTACAATCTTATCGTCAACCACTCTTCTAATCTCTCTAGCCCCAAATTCTTCATAATCTGAGAGGTCTACTATTTTTTCGATGACTTCATTTGTGTAGGCAAAGTTTACTCCGATTTCCCCAAAATCATTTTTAACTTCTTCTAGGTAAATCTTTGTTATTTCCATAAGATCTTCATAAGATAAGGTATTAAACTTAACTATTGCATCAAGCCTATTTATAAATTCAGGCTTAAAGTATTGGTAAAGTTCATGCTTATATAGATCGCTGTCATCTTCCTTGGCCAATATATTAGATGTCAAAATTATAATAGTATTGGTAAAGTCTATGGTTATGCCTCTATTATCAGTCAGCCTTCCCTCATCGAGTATTTGAAGTAGGATGTCAAAGATTTGTTTGTTAGCCTTTTCTATCTCATCAAATAGAATCACCGAATAAGGATTGATCCTCACTTTTTCAGTAAGCTGGCCACCTTCTTCATAACCGACAAATCCTGGAGGAGCTCCAATAAACTTAGTTGTGGAATTTGAATCCATATACTCACTCATGTCAAATCTTATTAGGCTTTCTTCCCCTTCGTAGAGGGTATCAGCCAGAACCTTTGCCAAATAGGTCTTACCAAGTCCTGTATTTCCTGTAAAAAGAAATGTCCCTATTGGCTTGTGCCTATTTTTCATGCCAACAGCCGTTCTTATTATTGCATTTGATATCTTTTCTACGGCTTCTTGTTGGCCTATTACTTTTTTACCCAGAGTTTTATCTATGTTTAGAATTTTCTCCTTCTTATCTTGATTCAAATCTTCTACTGGTATATTAGTTATCCTAGATATCAGTGTTTTGATATGATTTTCTTCAAGCTTTTCTATTTTAACAAATTCATATTTTTTGTTTAGGTAGGATTTTTCTTCTTTTATAAGCTCTGGTAGTTTTATCTTAGTAATTTTGGTATATTCTTCGAATTTATCTTCGTTTAATAATCTTTTTTTGATAAATTCAAGCTCTCTTATATCACTTCTTATCCTTCTTAGTTCTTTTAGATTTTCTGTTTCTTCCTGTTTTATTTCAAGATTCTTGTCATAAAGCTTCTTTAGCTCATCTAACTTATTTTTATTATTATCGTCATCTTTAAGCTGTAGGCTTTCTTCCAATTCTAGAATATCTTCTCTTAATTCATCAAGACTATCCGGTGTATTTTCTAGTTTGTTTTTAAGCATTGATGCCGCCTCATCCATAAGATCTATCGCCTTATCAGGTAGCTTTCTGTCAGTTATATATCTATCAGATAGGTCTACACAAGCCTTTATCGCCTCATCTGTTATTATCAGATTGTGAAAATTTTCATAGTTGGTCTTTATTCCTCGAAGAATATCATAAGATTCTTCTAAGCTTGGCTCTTTTATTAGAATCTTTTGGAAACGACGTTCAAGCGCTCCATCTTTTTCTATATGAGATCTGTATTCAGCAACAGTTGTCGCTCCTATTATGGTTATTTCTCCTCTGGATAGCTTTGGTTTTATGATATTTGAAATATCAATCCCACCTGAAGAGCTACCAGCTCCAACTATGGTGTGGATCTCATCAATAAATAGGATAATCTTTCCTTCAAATGAGGTTACTATGTCCATCAAATCTTTAACTCTTGATTCAAATTCACCCCTTAAACCTGTACCTGCTAATACGCTTGATATATTTAACGAAAATATTATCTTGTCTTTTAGAAAATCTACCACATCTCCTTGGGCAATCTTTAAAGCTAGTCCCTCTACAACTGCAGATTTGCCAACTCCAGGCTCACCTATTAGGATAGGGTTGTTTTTTATCCTTCTTGTTAGGATTTCAGATAATCTATCTACTTCATAATCCATGCCTATAACTGAATCAATTTTACCTTCTTTAGCTCTTTTAGTAAGGTCTATCCCATATTTGTCTATGAGGTCTCCTATTTTTTCACTAAATCGTTCGCTAGTTTCTACTTCCTTTTCTTTATTTACAAGATATTGTTCACATTTTTCTTGCCTTAGGCCAACTTTTTCTAGGATATGTTTGCTAGTAGTCTTGCCTAAATCAAAGAAAGCTAGAAATAGATGGCTTGTGGTTATTTTCTCAGCGTACCTTTTCTTGGCATTTTCCTTAGCAAGTAGCAAGGCACGTTGGTAATCTCTTGAAAAATAAAGCTTACTAAGTCCATCGTTTGACCTTAATTTTCCTATAGCTTTTGTTATTTCTAAAGCTAAGTTATCTTTATCTACAGAAAATTCCTCAAGCATTGTATCTAGGACGTGGTTTTCTTGATCTGTTACAGACTTTAGTAGATGAAGGTCTGTGACTTCTTGATTTTTATCGAGGAGGGCAAGGTTTCTGGCTTCCTTGATCGCCATTGATGCCTTTAGTGAATATATATCTTTCATTGACCCTCCTTATATT
>CABQOK010000003.1 GCA_902465755.1 uncultured Anaerococcus sp. | reverse complement strand
AGATTGCTCTCTTTCAAGCTTTTTTTGTAAGAACTTGTAAAATTTTTCTCTAGGGATAAACTATTAAATAAGAAAGGATACATAATGACAATAGAATTAGACATAGTACAGACTCTAGGCATTGGGATGATTGCCTATATTATCGGAGTCTTAATCAAAAACAAATTTGAATTTTTTAGGAAATTTTTCATTCCATCTCCTGTAATAGGAGGTCTTATTATTAGCCTTGTGATATTTATAATCAAAGAGAGGACAAAGATCGACTTTAAATTCGACGGAACCCTCCAAGATTTCTTTATGAATATCTTTTTTGCATCCATAGGACTTGCCGCATCCTTTAAAAGTTTAAAGAAGGCGGGAGTAATTGGCCTTAAGCTTGCAATCGTAATAATCCTCCTCCTACCTTTACAAAATATGATCTCTGTAGGAATTTCCCTCATCCTTGGCATCAATCCCCTCCACGGTGTTGCTATGGGATCTACTTCAATGACTGGAGGAATAGGCTCTGCAATCTCTTTTGGAAAAATCATGGAAGCTAAGGGAGCAGTAGGAAACACCTCCATAGGAGTAGCTGCGGCTACCTTCGGGCTTTTGGTTGGAAGCCTGGTAGGAGGACCTGTCGCAAAAAGACTAATCAAAAGTCACTCGCTTACATCAAAGGGGAGCTTATACCAAGCAGAAAACAACAATATTCGAAAGATAATAAATCAATCTTCCTTGATGAAGGCAATCATACTCGTAAGCCTTTCAGCCTTCCTGGGAACTTTTATAAACAAAATCCTTGCCCTAACCTCCCTAAGCTTTCCCTACTATGTAGGCTGCCAATTCGGAGGGCTTGTCGTAAGAAATATCTACGACTCTCTGGGAAAAGATGTTGACCTTACTAATGTAAATATAGTAGGAAATATCTCCCTAAACCTTTTCTTATCCCTTGCCCTAATCAATCTAAATATTTCGGCAATTATAGGCCTTGCAGGACCTATGTTTGTAATCCTAGTCGCCCAAGCGATTTTTATAGGGATCTATACTAGCCTTGTGACTTATAGATTCTGTGGCAAAGACTACGATGCTGCAGTAATGGCTGCAGGTCATTGCGGAGTAGGACTTGGACAGACACCAAATGCCATGGCCAATATGGAAGCAGTCATAGAAGAAAAGGGCCCAGCAGATGTAGCAATGTTCGTATTTCCCATAGTCCTAGCAGTAGTAGTAAATCTCTTCAACCCCTTGGTCATTACATTTTTTATAAATTTATTTGCATAGAAAAGGCGGTCATCAAGCCCGCCACTTTTTGTTTATTTAATTTTCACACAAAATGCGTCCCAGGCCTTAAGCTTGCCTGAATTCTTAACTTCTTTGACATCTGTATTAGAAATTACAATATCAGTATAATCTTCTTCTAAGTCAAAGTCTTGGCTTTCTCCAGAAAAATTAACCACAATGAGGTATTTTTCAAAGTCAGTCTCTCTTGTGTAGGCAAAGACTTTCTCCTCAGTTTCTAAAAGCTTAAAGTCAGCGTCTACTAGCCAATCCTTCTTTTTTCTTAAGTCAACTAGTCTTTGGTAGGTGTAAAATATTGAATCAGGATCTTTTAGGGCTTCTTCTACATTTATTTTCTTGTAATTTGGATTTACAGGAAGCCAGGTTGAATCCGCCCTAGAAAAGCCAGCATTCTTGGAGTCGTCCCATTGCATAGGAGTTCTAGCGTTGTCACGACCTATAACAGATACCCTATCTAGGATCTCTTCCTCGTCTTCTCCCTTTTTTAGGCATTCTTTGGCATAATTTATTGATTCAATATCTTCAAATTCTGACAAATCCTTGAAAGGATAATTGGTCATGCCGATTTCTTCCCCCTGATAGATATAAGGAGTTCCTATCATAAGATGAAGGAGAATAGCGAGAGCCTTGGCCGATTTTTCCCTATATTCGTCGACATCTGCCCAAAGTGAAAGGACTCTAGGAAGGTCGTGGTTTTCCCAAAATAGCGAGTTCCAACCCTTGCCAAGCTCTAGTTCAGTTTGCCATTTGGCGAAAATTTCCTTAAGCTTACTTACATCAAGGTCCTTTTCATATAACCATTTAGCCATACCCTCCTTGTGTTGGAGGCCAATATGCTCAAATTGAAATACCATGGAAAGCTCTTCGTTATCTGGATTTGAATATTTCTTGGCAATTTCAGGACTTGCTCCCCAAGTCTCACCCACTGTCAAAAGATCATGCTTACCAAAGGTATTTTTGTTCATCTCTTTAAGGTAGGTATGAAGCATTGGTCCATTTTCCTTGATTTCTTTATCAGGAACTTTGCCTAGTAGGTCTATTACATCCATACGGAAGCCCCCGATTCCCTTATCAATCCAGAAGTTCATCATGTCGTAAATTTCATGACGCAAGTCTTCATTCTCCCAGTTAAGGTCTGGTTGCTTCTTGCTGAATAAATGGAGATAATATTCGCCAGAATCCTCATCATACTCCCAAGCAGAGCCAGAGAAGGTAGATTCTAGGCCGTTTTTCTCCTTCCTCCAGATATAATAGTCACGCTCAGGGCTATCTGGCTTGTCTCTCGCCTCGATAAACCAAGCATGTTCATCAGAAGTATGGTTTACAACAAGATCCATGATGACTCTAATATCTCTTTTCTTAGCTTCATCTAGGAGCTCCTCCATATCATCCATATTGCCAAAAATATCTGCAATAGCCCTATAATCAGAAATATCATAGCCATTATCATCCATTGGACTTTGATAAACTGGAGAAAGCCAAATAGCATTGATCCCAAGCTTTTCCAGATAATCGAGCTTAGAAATAATTCCTCTCAAATCTCCTATTCCATCATTATTTGAGTCCATAAAAGACCTTGGATAAATCTGATAAATAGTCGCCTTATGCCACCAATGTTTTTTCATATTCCACCTCTCTAAATTCTTTTCTAAATTCTTTAAGGCAAATTTTGCCCCGTAATTTTATTGTAGTCCTTTTCTAATATCTAACAAATATTTTTAACTAATAGTCTTTTCTGTATCTATATCGAAGAAATGTCCCTTGGCTACATTTAGGCTAAGCTTGACACGCTCTCCTGGGTTTCTGTACTCCATTGCCCCAACTCTTGAGGCGAACTCATTACCTCCTTGTTTTGTATAAAGAATTGTTTCATTTCCAAGTAGCTCTGACATTACTACTTCCGCATCAATTGTTGAACTTGGATAGGTCTCTCTTGCTATTTCGCTACTTGATATATCTTCTGGTCTTATGCCGAAAATAGCTTTCTTTCCAACATAGCCAGCCTTTTCTAGGGTCTTTCTGTGTCCTTCTGGTATTTGTATACAAAGGCCATTACTATCCATCATTTCAGATCCAAGAATAGTTACTTCAAAGAAGTTCATTGAAGGACTTCCTATAAATTCAGCAACGAACTTATTGTAAAGCTCATAAGGAGTTCCTATTTGCTCTATCCTTCCTATGGTACCAGACCCGTCTGGATTTTTCCTTGAGCTCATTATTACAATCCTATCAGCTAGGGTCATGGCTTCGGTCTGATCGTGGGTTACATATATGGTTGTTGCTCCAATACGGCGGTGGATTTTAGAAATTTCTGCCCTCATTGAAACTCTAAGCTTAGCATCTAGGTTTGATAAGGGCTCGTCCATTAGAAATACTTTGGCTTCACGCACAATTGCCCTTCCCATTGCCACACGTTGTCTCTGACCTCCTGAAAGATCAGCCGGCTTACGTTTTAAGAGTTCTGTTAAGCCTAATATTTCTGCAGCTTCCTTGACACGCCTATCAATTTCATCCTTTTTTAGATTTCTAAGTTTCAAGGCAAAGGCCATGTTATCGTAGACAGTCATATGAGGATAGAGGGCGTAGTTTTGAAATACCATGGCGATTTCACGGTCTTTGGCGCTCTTGTCATTAACTAGCTCATCATCTATGAAAAGCTCCCCTTCTGTTATATCTTCAAGACCTGCAATCATACGGAGGGTGGTAGACTTACCACAACCAGAAGGCCCTACAAATACTATAAACTCCTTGTCCTTTATGTCTAGATTGAAATCTTCTACAGCGTAGTGGGTAGATTTCGGATATTTTTTGTATATATGATTTAATTTTAAAGTTGTCATGTGCTAATTCCTAACTATATATTTAAAAATTCTATTTCTTTATCATTTTCAGTAACTTTATAGGTCAGATTCTTAATATCTATTCTTGCTTTAGCTACTGCACTTCCATCTTTATTCTTACGAGTAATTATTATTATGTTTTCTCCCTCATTTTCGACTGAGATCGAACCTTCTAGGTCAAAAGCTTCTGACCTATTTCTAAATTTAAAAAGCATTAGGAGGGCTTTCACTATAGGTCTTTCTACTTCCCTAGCTATCTCCTCATTGGAATAATAATGACGATTTATATTTCGCCCTTCTTTTGTTTCTTCAAGAAGCTTTAAGTCGTTTTTCCCCGCTAAAAATCCCACATAATAAACTTGAGGAATTCCAGGAGCAAAAGCTTGGATAAGGCGAGCTATAAAATATTTTTTATCATCATCTCCAAGAGCTGAATAGTAAGTAGTATTGATCTGATATATATCGAGATTGTTATATTCTGCTGTTGAATATTTCCTATTAACATTGGCTCCAACCTTATAAAGCTGGTCTGTAGTAAAGGCTATTTCATCATCGGTCATTATATCTTTTACATCAACCACACCAATACCATCGTGGGTATCTAGGGTGGTGAATTGTTTCATAGGACTTTTTTCTAACCAATTTTTAAGTCTGTCTACCTTTCCAGAATAAAGGCTATATAAAGTTAGCATCGGCAAGGCAAAATCATATATAAAATAATCATGACTTGCTATTTTAAACTGTATCTTGTAATGTTCGTGAATTTCAGGCAGTATTTCTACATTATTTTTAACTGCCATCTCTCTTATCTTATCTAGTAAATCCCATATTTCAGGTTCTACAAAAAAGTCATTTGTATCTAGCTTTTTGATAGCGTAAGCAAAGGCATCAAGTCTTATGATGTCGCAGCCCTTTTTAGAAAGATTATCTATATTTTTCTTTATAAAATCCATAGTGACTTCAGTTCTAACATCTAGGTCAATCTGCTCTTCACCAAATGTATTCCAAAGATTTTCAACCGATCCATCTTTAAATTTAATTTCTTGCTTGGGAGCCCTGTCTTTTCTTTTATAGATTAAATCTATATCGGCTTGACTAGGACGATTTTCTGGCCAGAACTTATCCCAATTTAGGAATAAATCTTTATATTCACTATCTTCATGCTTTTCCTGATAGTCCTTATAGTATTTTGACTTTCTAGAAATATGATTGATCATAAAATCAAACATAAGATAGTATCTTTCTCCTAAGGCCTTAATATCTTTCCAATCTCCAAACTTAGGATCTACCTCGTCATAATCGATTGGGGCAAAGCCCCTATCCCCTGTCGATGGAAAGAATGGTAATATATGGACACCCCCTACGGCATCCTTAAAATATTTTTCTAAATTTTCTTTTAAATCTTTTAAATCTTTGCCTAAACTATCTGAATAAGTAATAAGCATAGTTTTGTTTTGAATTCCCATAAGTTTCTCCTATTTTTCATAAGTAGATATGCCTATTTAACAGCACCCTTGCTCATTCCTGAAATAATATTCTTTTGGAATATTAGATAAACTATTGTGATGGTAATAATACCAACAACATAAGATGCAAAGCTTGGACCGTAATCACTTAAGTACTGGCCTGTGTAGTTGTATTGGAAAAGAGGTAATGACCAAAGGTCTGATGACTTGTTAAGTATCAAGAGTGGTAGCATAAAGTCATTCCAAAACCAAAGAGCGTTTATTATAAGGGCTGTAGCGTGCATTGGCTTTAGCATAGGAAATATAATCTTCTTGTAGGTTGTAAATCTATCCGCTCCATCAATCTCAGCTGCCTCATCCAAGCTATCTGGCACGCTTAGCTTGATATAGCCTACATAGAGGAACAAGGTTTGTGGGATTGAATATGTTAAATATAGGATTACTAGGCCAAAGATGTTTGCCATTCCAAGACGGCTCATCATAACTGTAATAGGAATCATGATGACTTGGAAGGGTACAAAAATCCCCAAGATTAAAAGGCTATACATAATATTAAATGCAGTTGACTTTTTCATATTTCTTGCTATTGAATAAGCAGCAGCTGGTATAAATATAGTTACTAGGACAACTGATGCTATTGTAATTATAGTTGAGTTTAAGAAATATTTTCCGATTCCATCTTCTATCAAGCGTCTAAAGTTATCTAGAGTAACTGGATTTGGAAAGCCAAAGAAGTTTTGCATTATATCCTTGGTCGTTTTAAAGGAACTAAAAATCGTAGCTAGTAGAGGAATCAATATTAGGAAAGATCCCACTATCAAGAGAACATACTTCCAGAATTTATTGTTATTTTCTTCTATTTTCATATTTTTCTCCTCATACTTCGTAACGTTTTGATATCTTAATCTGAACAATAGAAACTATGGCTATAAGCAAAAATAGTATAAGGGCTATAGCATTGGCGTAGCCGTATTGGTTGCTCTTAAAGGCATAGTTATAAACCAAAAGTCCTATAGAGGTTGTGGCATTGCTAGGGCCTCCTCCTGTAAGTGCAAAGATTTGATCAAAGGCTGTAAGCCCTGCCTTAAGGGCCATGATAAAGACCATAGATATGCTTGGCAAGAGGTAGGGTAGCTCTATGCTCCAAAATGTCTGTCTGCTAGTTGCTCCATCAATGGCAGCTGCTTCTTTTATCTCTGTAGGAATTGTCTGTAGGCCTGATAGGAAAATTATTATTGGCATAGCAACTCCCTGCCAAAGCATTACAAATATAGCAGCGAAGATAGAACCGTAAGTCGTTCCCAAAAGACTAGTCTTTAGGAATTCTATATTTAAAGATTCTCCTATGGCTGGAAGTCCGTAGTTAAAGATTTGTTTAAAAATCAAAGATACGGTTAATCCTGATAGGACAGCTGGGAAGAAGAACCAGGCTCTAAAAAATGTTTTTCCCTTGATTTTTGAATTTAGGGCTCTAGCTATTAATATACCAAATACTATTTCCCCAACTATAAGGCATACAGTAAGTATCAAGGTAAAGCCTAAGGCCTTGAAGAACTTCTCATCAGTCATAAGGATCGAATAGTTATTTATTCCTACGAAATCAAAGTTATAGGTTAGCCCTGTCCAGTTGGTAAAACTATAAAAGGCTCCCTGTAACATTGGAAAATAGAAAAATATGGCTTGTAATATCAAAGGTATGATTAAAAAGGTCCAACCCCAATGTTTATTTAAAAACTTTCTCATATTATTTACTCCTTTTTATTGCTAGCTTTCATCGGATTAAAGAAAGCATTGAGCTCCTTAGCTAATTGGGCCCTGTCTTGTGTTAGTAGATAATTAGTTGTAGCTTGGAAGAAGTCCTCTTCACTATTCCACTCTTGAC
Source organism: uncultured Anaerococcus sp. (assembly GCA_902465755.1). GTDB lineage: Bacteria > Bacillota > Clostridia > Tissierellales > Peptoniphilaceae > Anaerococcus. The sequence continues at coordinate 18,040 of CABQOK010000003.1, read as the reverse complement.
CCAACCAAACATAATGTCTGTCGGTAAAAGCAAGCTTATACAAAGGTGCAAGTGGCGAATCTTCATTCTCCTTTACTCCCTTTACAGCAACTGGAGATCCATCTACATCGTAGTACTTTTGCATAGCTTCCTTACTTGTCATGTATTCTAGGAAACGGTCTGCTTCTTCAGGGTGTTTAGTATTTTCTGATATAGAAAGTGCCAAATCTCCTGCTCCTACTGTAACTTCCTCTCCCTTATTTACTCCTGGGAAGGCAAAGGTAGCTACTTCAAATTCAGGGTTTTGTTGGCTAATTGCCGCAAGCACCCAAGATCCACCAGCAAGCATTAGGGATTTTTCTGTTGCGTAGGCAACCACAGAATCATTGTAGGAGGCCCCTTCCCAATTTTTTTGTGCATTTCCCTTCTCTGCCAATAAGTCTAGGTACTCGCTGTCTTTTACTAGAGTCTCGTCATTTTCATTTATTGAATTTACCTCAGAATATCTTAAGTAATCGTTTGCTCTCTCATCACTTCCTGTTATATTAATCAAGGAAAGTTGATGGTATCCATTTAGGGTCCAACCCTCACTACCTGCTACGGCAAAAGGAACTTCTCCCTTAGCCTTGATATCTTCTACAAGCTTTTTGAATTCTCCCCAAGTTTCAGGAACCTTTAGTCCTAATTCATCAAATTTTGTCTTGTTGTAGTAGATACAATAGAAGTTAGCTGATAGGGGAACATTGTAAATTTTGCCATCTATGGCGTACTTTTTCTCATAATCATTTACTATATTGGAAAGATAGCTCGCTTCGCTTAGATCTTTAAAGTAGCCCGCCTTGGCCCATTCCTTAAAGTCCATATTTTGTGGGTAGATGTTGACGATATCTGGGCTATCGCCTGCAAGCATACGGGTTTTAAGAACTGTTCCGGCATCCGGTACGCTTGTCATGTTTACCTTTATGTCTGGATTTTCTTTTTCAAAATCTTTTACTATTTCCTCTAAGGTGTCGACCATTTCTTTTTTCTGGTTGAAAAATTCAATTACGACCCTACCGTCTGCGGACTTTTCTTCCTTATTAGAACAGGAAGTAAGATTTATGAGAACGATCAAAAAGAAGACCATCCTCCTTATAATAAATCTCTTATTATTTTTCATTTCTTTCTCCTTCTTAGAAATTTAAGCTTCGATTTTAATAAAGTAATATTGTTTGCTTAGGAAATCTCCCCCATCCATATCTATAGTTAGACCAGCATACATAAGCTCTGCACCTGAGTAGACCTTATTTGTTCCATGCAAACGATATATGCTTTCTTCTTCAAGGCCCTTTAGCTTAAGAGTAGTTTCAATCTCTTCTATAGTTGAAAGTTTTCTTACATAAGTCACTAGAATCCTATCATCCTTTACAAATTCTACAGCAACTTCATTAGACTCTTCACTAGAATTAATTAGCCTGTATTGTCTTCCAAATTGAATTATAGGGCGAATTTCTTTGTACAAGTTTACTTGCTCTCTTATTTCGTTTTTTTCTTCCTCGCTTAATTTGCTTAAATCTAGTTCATAACCAAAATTGCCCATCATAGCGACATGGCCCCTAGTTTTAAGGGGAGTTACTCGATTCATCTGATGATTAGGTGAGGCAGATACATGGGCACCCATGCTGATAGTTGGATAAAGGAATGTCGAACCATATTGGATTGGAAGCCTATTTATAGCATCTGTATTATCGCTTGCCCAAACTTGTGGGAAATATCTCATAATACCCAGATCATTTCTTCCACCACCTCCCGAGCATGACTCAAAGAGTACGTCTAAATGTTTTTCTGTCAAATACTTAACCAAATCATAAAATCCTAGCATATATCTGTGGGATTGCTCCATCGTTTCGAGATAATCTTTACCATTCCCAATATTTGTAATATTCCTATTGTAATCCCATTTTATATAATCGATATCATGATTTGATAGAAGATCATCTAGTATTTCTTTAAGATAAGCCACCACCTCTGGATTCGCTAGGTTAAGGACAAGTTGGTTTCTTGAATAGCTATGGCCCCTCTTAGGCGCTTGGATAGCCCAATCTGGGTGCTTTCTGTAAAGATCACTATCAACAGAAATCATCTCAGGTTCGACCCATAGACCAAATTTCATCCCCTTTTTATGAACATCGCTTATAAGTTCACTAAGCTTACAACCAATCTTTTCCTCATTTACCTGCCAATCTCCCAGAGCCCTATTGTCATCAAAACGATTGCCAAACCAGCCATCATCGAGGACGAAAAGCTCAATTCCAAGCTTACTTGCTTCATCAGTTAAGCTAGATAATTTTTCCTTATCAAAGTCAAAATATGTCGCCTCCCAGTTGTTAATTAAGATTGGTCTTTTCTCATAAGCAAATCTCTTGGCCATGATATGATTTTGAACAAAGCTTTGGCTTTCCTGGCTTAGTTTTGTAAGACCCTTATCTGAATAAGTTAGTAGGGCCACTGGAGTATCAAAGCTTTCACCTGGTCTAAGTCTCCAGGCGAAATTGTCGTCAGCAATTCCAATCGACATCCTGACTTCATTTAATTGATTTTTCTCAACACTTGCTTGGAAATTCCCGCTATACATTAGCTGAAGGGCCCAAGCTTCTCCATAATCTTCATTTGCCAGGGAATCTGCCAATATTATAGCTGGCGTCTGAGAGTGGCCAGAAGCTCCACGATTTGAAAATACCGAAAACATTCCCTGATCTGCTTTTCGGCGGCGGAGAGTTTTCTCTCTAGCGTAGGCTCCCTGTAAGCTTATTATATCATAAGATGAAGCTGGCATATCAAACATAGCAGATAAATCTCTGTGAATAACTACTTCTTGGTTCGACTTATTTACCAAGCTTGTAAAGGTAGATATGGTTGGAGAATCCTCGTATGCTGTGTAGTAGATTCTTAGTTCAAGCTCACTAAGCTCATCTTCTAAAATCAAAAGCAAGGTCTCAGCCTCTTCCCTCGAGTGTGGATTTGGAAGACCTTTCGCATCGACTTCATAATCTAGAATATGACTTTCTTTTATTTTAAAATGTGTTAGTTCATTGTTGCCATGCTCAATTTTAATCGATGGGTGCCTAAAGTCCCCAAAGCCATGAACTCCAAAGGCTTGCCTTTGCGTATCGTAACTATAGGTCCTGTCATCGGGATTTTGTGTGGCTGAAAAAGCGTGGTCCTTTTCAAATATCGTATTGGAAAAATTATAATTCTTTATACTTTTACCTAAATGTTTAAGTAACAAATCTCCATCACGATTTTCTAAAATCATCGACAGACCCTTAGCATGTACATAGTAGAGCCTATCTTTAATAATAATTCCCATAGATCCCTCCTCTATTTATATAAATTATATAATATGAAAGCGATTCCTTGAATGGACTTTTGTTGTTCCTATATGGTAAAATGTTACTATTGGAGAGTGCTATGGTTATTTATTCTGAATTTGATACACTTAGTATGGATGTAGCAGTTGATTTTGTGGGCTATGAAGACTGCAAATCTTTTCAAGATTTCGGCCCTGCCATAAGGGATAATTATGTCCTTCACTATATAAGTAGCGGGTCGGGCTATTTTCATTACAAGAAAGAAAAAATATTTTTGAATAAGGGTGATTTGTTTTTATTAAAGAAAAATGAACTTACCTACTACCAGGCAGATAAGGATGAGCCTTGGTCTTACTATTGGATTGGCATAAATGGTAATAGGATTAAAGATTATCTATCCTTATCTAGAATTCATGAATTTTCTTATATCAAATTATCTGATACTTGTAATACGAAAAAGCTAGGAAGCATAATAAAAACGATGGTCGAGGATTCTGAAAGTATAGACGACCATAACCTAAAGCTTCTTAAACTTATTGGTCAAAGCTACGAAGTTTTATATGAGTTGATTAGGATAGGTCCCCAAAATAACAAAAAGCCGGTGGGTAGTCGAACGAAAATATGCCTTGATTGTAGGCGTATAATAGAAACCCAGTACAACAAGGCCGATTTATCAATCCAAGATATTGCCTCTAAGCTTAATGTCAATAGGACCTATCTGACAAGGATCTTTAAGGAATACACAGCTATGTCTCCCAAACAGTATCTACAAGAAATTAGGATGAAAAGAGCCTCACAGCTTCTAGAAAATACCAAGGAATCTATCAAGGTAATCGCTTATTCGGTAGGATTTAAGGATCCCTTGTATTTTTCTAAGGCTTTTAAGGAATTCTATGACAAAAGTCCTAGTGATTATAGATAGTAATAATATTTATATCTTCACATAGAAAAAACAGCTAGATTAGACTTAACTTAGTCTAGCTGTTTTGGTGTTTAAAGCAAGAGGTGCTGTGGCAATTTATTCTTCCTATGGCTTCTAGGAAAGAGTGAATTGTAACTGGTCCTACGAAGGAGAAGGACTTATCCTTCATGTCTTTTGATATTTGGGCGGAAAGTTTGCTTTTTGCTATTACCTCTCCTTCTTTTCTCCTGTAGTCTATGGGCTCTTTGATGAAGTTTTCTAAATATTTATCAAAAGACCCATAGTCTTCTCTTACTTTTATGAAGGCCCTAGCGTTTTTTACCAAGGCTATTAATTTTTTCTTGTTTCTGATTATTTTATCATTGGCCATGAGCTCTTCGATTTTTCTATCGTCATAGGATGCTATTTTCCTATAATCAAATCCGTCAAAGGCCTTACGCATGGCTTCTCTTTTCTTTAGGATTATCTCAAAGCTAAGACCCGCCTGCATGAATTCTAAAACAAGGATCTCGAAGATATAGTCATCGTCGTGTCTCATATTTCCGTATTCCTCATCGTGATATTTTTCTAAGAGCTCACCTTTTGCCCATTCGCATCTTTTCTTCATCTAAACAAATAAAAAGTAAATAAATACTATGATAGCTAGTATTATTCTATAGATTCCAAATGGAATGAAGTCATTGTTTCTGATATAAGCCATGAATTTCTTGATAACAAAATAAGCTACAAGAAAGCTTAGGACCATGCCCAAAAGGATCAGAAGCCATTGGTAGGCGGTAAATCCTCCGAAGTTCTTGATCACCTTAAGGAAGGTTGCCCCAAGCATAGTAGGAATTGCTAGGAAAAATGAGAATTCTGCTGCAGCAGATCTTGATAATCCTAGAATCATGGCTCCCATAATTGTCGCAGCTGACCTACTTGTTCCTGGAATCATGGCAAGGGTTTGGAAAAATCCTATAGCAAGTACAGTCTTATAGGAAACCATGGCTATATTATCGTGCCTAAAGCCCTTGTTTCCTTTATTTCTTTTTTCTACAAAGATTATTATTAGACCCCAAACTAGTAGCATAGTTGCAACTACCATTGGATTAAATAGGTGCTCGTCTATGAAATCATCAAAGAGTAGACCTAAGACCATGGCTGGAAGGATTCCCACTATGACTCTTTTCCAAAGTTCTATTGTCTTCTTGTCTGGATGGGTTAGCCTAAAGTAGAATCTAGATTGTCCATTTAATTTATCGTAGTTTTTAGGGAAGTATCTTTCTGTCTTCTCCCTATCCCAAGGGTTGAGCCTTTTAAAGTAAATCACTACGACAGATAGGATTGCCCCTAGTTGGATGATTATATTAAAGGCGTTGGAAAAGCCTTCTGGTTCAAGCTTTACAAATTGGTTTACTAGGATCAAATGCCCAGTCGATGATACCGGCAAGAATTCCGTAACTCCTTCTACTATAGAAAGGATTAGGACTTTTATAAAATCTATTATCATTCAAATTCCTCCAAGAATGAGTGTTTTTCTCCCTTTATTTGATAGCCTAGGACCATATCACAATTAACATTTTCTGCTGATCTTAGGATTGACTTTTCTACGTCTGGGTTGTCTTTTTTAAGTTCTGCTATTAATTCTTTTATTTTCTTTCTAGTATAAGATTCGCTTGATTTGGTGACTGTACAGGCACAATTTAAGGCAGAGAGATCTACGTAATCCCTCCATCTTTTGATATCATCCTCGTGAAGATAATAAAGAGGCCTAATTAGCTCCATATCCTCAAAGTTTTGCGCCATAAGCTTAGGCTTCATAGTCTTGAAGTTTCCTGCATAGAGGACATTCATCATGGTTGTCTCGATTACATCATTCATATGGTGGCCTAGGGCTACCTTGTTACAGCCTAACTCCTTCGCCTTGGCATAGAGAAAGCCCCTTCTCATCCTAGCACACATATAGCAAGGGTAGTCTCCCTTGGTTATGGTCTCGGCTACTTCAAAAACTTCTGAATCATAAATTGTCGCATCTATACTAAGATAGGCTAGGTTTTTTTCTAGTAAGTCTCTGTTTTCCTTATCGTAACCTGGATCCATAGAGATATATTCTACATCAAACCTTACCCTAGAGTGCTTATGTAATTCTTCGATAAGCTTTGCAAGAATCAAGGAATCCTTGCCGCCAGATATGGCAACAGCGACCTTATCTCCTTCATTTATCAAGGAAAACTCCTTGACCGCCTTGATAAAAGGCGACCAGATTTCCTTCCTATATTTTTTTATAAGTGATCTTTCAATTTCTACTAATTCCATTATAACTCCACTATTTTTGAAGGAATGTATCTTTCACAAACCTCCAAGTTTATATCTTTTTCTGTATCTAGTCCCAAACTTGTAAGATAATTATCAACTGTCAATCTTGAAAGCTCTGGGGTGTTGTTGGTATCTGATAGGTGGGATAGAAAAACTGTCTCATTCTTGCCAACTAGGGCATCTGCTAGGGCCTCTGCCGACTGATCATTTGACAAATGCCCCATCTTCCCCATAACTCTAAGCTTAAGATTATGTGGATATGGCCCAAGCTTTAAGGCTTCTAGGTCGTGATTTGCTTCCATATAATATATATCAGATCCCTTGATCTCGTAGGCGATTTTCTCATCTATTATTCCTGTATCAGAAATCAGACTTATCTTTTTATTTCCCAGATAGATCACATATCCAACAGGTTCCATAGCATCATGATGGATGGATATTGGGAGAATATCCATTGACTTAAAGTTTATGAACTGATTTGTCTTAAATATTTTTATATTCTCCTCCTTTAATCTCTTAGCCTTCTTTATAAAACCCTTCCAGGTTCCCTCGTTGGCATAGATTGGAATATCAAATCTTCTCGATAGAACTCCTGCTCCTTGGATGTGGTCGTTGTGCTCATGAGTGAGAAATATCCCATCGAGATCCGTAGCTTTCTCCCCGATTTGGGCTAGGAGATTTTCGATTTTTCTTCCAGAAAATCCCGCATCGATTAGTATGCGAGAACCCTTATATTCGAGAAAGCTTACATTGCCTGATGATCCAGAAGATAAGGTTACAAATCTAGACATCTAGATCAAAATACTCCTTAAGAAACTCAGCTATGGAAGGCTCTTCGTTTGATCCTATGACAAAGTCTGCCGCATCTTGGGCTTCTTTCATACCGGAAGCCATGGCCACACCACATCCTGCAAAGTCCAAGCTTTTTACATCATTCATCCCATCACCAAAATACATGATGTTTTCTCTGTCGATTTCAAGCATTTGGGCTAGTTTCTTTAAACTTTCAGACTTACCTGAGTTTTTGTTTAGGATTTCTAGAAGACGCTTTTCATTTCTCATAATCTTATAGTCTTTGACAAGTTCTTTTCTATTTTCCTCAGTAAACTTATCGAGAAGGTCCTTTTCTCCTGCAAGGGCAATCCTACATATGCTGTCCTCTATGTCCTCAAACTTTTCAAACTTAAACCAAGGCATAGAAACTTGCCATTGGTCGTACAAGAAGGCATCATTTGGGACTTCTGCATTTAAGTAGAGGATGTTCATGGTATGGATTGTAATTTGTAGGTCTTCTTCTCCTACCAAGCTCTTGATCTTTTCGTAATCTTTCTTTCCTAAGGGATTTGAGATAAGGGCCTTGCCGTCGGCATTTCTCCTCACGAAAGCTCCAGTTCCGCAGATAGAATAGTCGTCATAGGCCATAAGGTCAAGTTTTTGACGCATCCTCCACATACCATTGAAGGTCCTGCCGGAGTTTAGGACTATCTTAATCCCCTTTTCCTTAAGTTTCTTTATAGCTGTGACGTTTTCATCAAGCATTTCTTTCTTATCATTTACTAAAGTACCATCTATGTCAAATACAATTAGTTTTATATCTTTTTTCATAAGTCTCCTTTTCGTTTTAGACTATATTATAATACTAGATAAGGGCTTATTTTCAATCTGATTGAAGGCTATGATAAAGAAGTGTTATAATAATTAAAAGTGTTAATTTCAAAGAAAGGATATATCTTGAAAAAGTACAAAGCAAAAATAAAACTTGTTATAAAAAGTGATAGGACAAACTTCTACGGACCAGGTATAAACGAGCTCTTATTATTAATAGATGAGTACCAATCGACAAAAGAAGCAGCAGGAGCCATGGGCCTATCTTATTCCAAGGCTCTTAAGATTATCAAAAGATGCGAAAATGAATTGGGCTTTGATATAGTAAAAAGTCAAAGAGGTGGAGCCGATGGGGGAAAGAGTATCCTGACAGACGAAGGAAGAAAGATAATGACAGCCTACAAGGACTTTAATGACGAAGTAAACAAGGACTTGGAAGAAAAATTTGACAAGTATTTCTCCTTTTTAGATAAAAATTAAGGGCTAAGCTAGAAGCTTCGCCCCAATATCTTAACTATTTAACGTAATCCATCACAGCCTGGGCCACCTTATCAGCTACATTTTCCTCAAAGGCTCCTGGTATGATGTATTCTTCATTTAACTTATCCTCATCAATCATTTGGGCTAAGGCTTTTGCCGCAGCAAGCTTCATATCATCTGTAATAGCTGAAGCATGGGCCTTTAAGGCTCCCTTAAATATTCCAGGAAATGCTAGGACATTGTTGATTTGGTTTGGATAATCGCTCCTACCTGTCGCAAGAATTCTCGCACCAGCTTTTTTGGCCTCGTCATAGTCGATTTCTGGAACTGGATTTGCCATAGCAAAGACAATAGCGTCTTTATTCATATTCTTAATATCTTCTCCATCTATGATATTTGGAGCAGATACTCCTACGAATACATCAGAATCCACCATAGCTTCCTTTAAGCTTCCCTTAAAGTTTTCTTCATTGGTAAATTCGGCAATTCTTGCCTTAACAGGATTGTCTCCTTCTAGATGGTCTTTATTGATAGCTCTTTTCGAATCACAAACTATAATATGACCTACTCCATAATCTCTTAAAAGCTTAGCTATTGAAAAACCAGCAGCTCCAGCTCCAGATATTACGACTTTGATATTTTCCTTATTCTTTCCTACAATCTTAAGGGCATTGATAAGGGCTGCAAGAGTTACTATTGCAGTTCCATGTTGGTCGTCATGAAAGACTGGTATATCGAGCTCTTCTTTAAGTTTTTCTTCTATGTAGACGCATCTTGGAGATGATATATCTTCGAGATTGATTCCACCAAAGCCTGGAGCTATGTTTTTTACGACATTAATTATCTCATCAGCATCTTGAGTGTCGAGGACGATTGGCACAGCGTTTACATCGCCAAACTCTTTAAACAAGACAGCCTTACCTTCCATAACAGGCATAGCAGCCTCAGGTCCAATATTACCAAGTCCTAGAACAGCGGACCCATCGCTAACTACTGCGATTGTGTTGGCTTTTGATGTGTAGGTGTAGGCTTTATTCTTATCTTCAGCGATTTTCCTACAAGGTTCAGCAACTCCAGGAGTATAAGCGTAGGTCAAATCTTCTGCATTGTTAACTCTGGCCTTTACTTCTGTTGCAACTTTCCCTTGCCATTTCTCGTGTTTTTCTAAAGCTTTTTCATAAACGTTCATACAAAACTCCTTTACCTTTATATATTTATTCTAACATAGAAAACGATTTTGTTAAATGAAAAAGCCTGGACTTTCATCCAGACTTCCTCCTAACCTCTCCTAAATATCTTCTTCATTAGAGAGTTTGAGCTGTAGTTTAAGATATTTTTCTTATAGATCCTGCTTGCTATTTTGTAGGCAAGAACTATAGAAACAAGCATGATTAGTATAGATATAAACCCATGGCCTAGGCCTACGCTTGCCTTTATAAGCCTCATTGGCATAAAGAAAACCGATACAAAAGGTAGGTAGGAGAGAACCTTTATTAGAAGGGTTTCTTCCTTGCCCATAAAGCTTAGGGCTATTACAAAGGCAAAAACTATCACAAGGATTAGGGGTGTTCCAACTTTGCCGGCATCTTCTTGTTTTTTGGCAAGAGAACCTAACATGGCTGCGAGGATCATGTATATAAGTAGGCTTAGGATAACAAGACTTGCAAGCTCTACTAGCATCAAGATATTTATATCTCCTAAAATAGATCCTAAGTCTATATTAAATTTTTCAAATAGTCCATATCTTTTGGCTCCAAAATAGGCTAGAATGGCGAGTATTAAATATATAGCTGTCTGAGTTATGACTGCGAGGAAGTTACCGAAAATTTTTCCTGCAAAATATACACCTGCCTTTACTGATGAGAAGATAAATTCTATCATCTTTGAGCCTTTTTCTGTAGCAATTTCCACAACTAGGATATTTGAATACATTATTAGCATCATATACATGTAAAATACAAGAGCAAAATAAGCACCGTACATGATAAAGGACTCTCCCCCTTCTTCCTCAACTAGTTTGAAGGAAGGTTTTCTTTCCAAAATCTTTAGCTTATCTTCTCCTAGTCCCGCTCTTTTTATGTTTATAGAGTTTTGAACTTCCCTGAGGATGGAATTAAAGGAGGCTATCTCTTGACCATTTAGGTCTCTTGTGTGATATTTTGCAGATAGACTACCATCTTCTTCCTTAATTTCTACAAAACTTCCTATCTCTTTATCTTCCATGGCCTTTATAGCTTCGTCTTTATTCTTTAGCTTATAGGCAGAATTTTCTGTAAAATAGGCTCCTATCTCATCTTCTGCAACTATATAAGTATCTTTTATACCATCATCAGCAGAAAAGTAAGTTATGGCCCCACTTATAGCCATCATTATTATCGGCATAAAGACAACTAGCCAAAATGCTGGAGATTTGAGTTGTTTTTTCCAAGAATCTAGGGCTACAGTAATAAATCTAGACATTTTCTTCAACCTTTCTTGTAAATATTTCGTTCAAATTTGGAGGTGTTTGAGCAAATACAGGAAGGTAATCAAACTTTTGTCTAAGCTTTTCGTAAATTTTCCTTCCATCATTTGGATTGTTTAGCTTTATCCTATAGGTATTAGAGTCTTTCGTATAGCTTATTACAAAATCATTTAATATATCAGAAATATCTTCTTCACACTCTATTAGAAGCTTGTCTTTTGGATAAGAATTCCTAATCTCTTTAGGGGAGCCTTCTAGGACTACTTGACCATTTTTTAGCATAACTAGCTTATTACACATATCTTCGATATTTTCCATATTGTGAGATGAAAATATTATAGTCGTCCCACTTTCATTAATCTCCTTAATAATATCTTGTAGGAGCCTGATATTATAAGGATCGAGACCTGAGAAGGGTTCATCTAAGATTACAAATTCTGGCTTGTAGATAAGGCTTGCTAGAAGCTGGACCTTCTGCTGATTTCCCTTAGATAAGTCTTTAATCTTATCCTTAAGGCTTCCCTTTATTTCAAATTTATTAAAATAGGCTTCTAGGGTTTTCTGATCTAGATTTTTCATTAAATTTAGCCTAGCAAAATACCTAATCTCTTCGGCTACGGTTTTCTTAGGAGAAAGAGACCTTTCTTCTGGAAGAAAGCCAATTTTTTCTAGGGGAACTTTACTCACCTGCTTATTATCATAGAGGATTTCTCCCTCATATGAGTCAAAAAAGTCCATGATACACCTAAAAAGTGTAGACTTCCCTGCTCCATTTTGTCCAATCAGACCAAAAAGATCTCCCTTATTAACATTAAAACTAACATGGTCTAAGGCCTTAAGCCTTCCAAATGATTTGGATACATTTTTTATCTCTAACATAAGCTCCTATCCTTCAATTATTTTAAGCACAAGTCCTAGGACAAATGGGAAAAGTATCACTGCAATAAAAATTACCTTAACCCAATTATTGGCGAAGTTCATAGTAGTTCCAACTCCTACCCTTTTTTCTACAAATATTGCTGGATCGTCTGGATTGTAATAAATTAGACCACCTAGGATCCACTTATCATCCTCTTCTTCGTAACCATATCTGCCAGTTTTATTTAAGGCTGAACCGTCAACTGACCTAAACTTTCCTATAAGAATGCTACCTCCTATAGAAAATCCAGTAGCAATTAGGCCTAACACCTTAACCAAGGAGTCGTCTCCAGTTTTCATAAAGGAATGAATTCCTACTTGGAATAAAACTATAAGTAAAATTGCCGATGTTGCAAAATAATAGGTCCAAATCCTCCTAGTTTCTAAGAGCCTATCCAATGACTCTTCTGGCATATCTGGGCTAATTCTCATCTTTGATAGAAGTTGGGAAAGATTTGCAAAAAACATCACAGCTAGCATAAAGAAACTTACTATAGTTGGGGACTGGATAGATAGGTAAGATTTATGAGCTGTCCCATCAATTTCTCCCTTGCTATTCATATGCATGATTAATTTATCTGGGTAGTTTTCATAGTCTAGGTGGATCCTTATGGCAAAGATTATCACTATAAGGAGGAGGCCTAGGTATATGCCAAAAAATTCCTTCTTGTTAAAGATTTTTACCTTAGAATAATCTAGACTTACAATTTTTCTCTTATCTACTTTCTGGTCTTTTGCTAATATTTTTAGTTTCTTGTTAGCTATAACTAGGGGAATATAAGTTAGAAATATTGATATAATATAGGCTAAATTAAGCAAGGCCTCATTTTCTATAAGATAGCTTAAGCCAATTATAAATAAAGCTAAGACAAAGCCTACAAGGATAGTCAAAGTCCTATAGTCTTTTAATATCTTTCTTACTTCCCTATCTTTTTCTAAGTCTCCTACTAGTCTAACTCCAAGTACATAACCCCTCTTGGAGTAGGATGTGACGAAGGCTTGGATAAGACTTATCAAAATAATAATTATCCCATAAAATACTGCAATACTCATATTTTCATTCATCTTCTCCCTCCCAAATATTTTCTATTAGCCTATCAAGGTCGGATTTTTCTATATTTTTGACCTTAGCAAGGGCTATGATAAAATCAAGTTCTTCTTTTACTTTTCTTTTCTGAATTTCACTAATATCTTTAGTTTTATCTACAATCTTCGAACCAAAACGCCTATCCATGACTATGATTCCGTCTTCTTCTAGCATCTTGTAGGCCTTGTTTACAGTGTGGAGATTAACTCCAATATCTGATGCAAGTTGCCTAACTGATGGAAGAGTCTCGCCGTATTGTAAGTCATTTTGGGACAAGGATTTGATTACCCCGCGTCTGATTTGCTCGTAGATTGGCTTTTCAGATGCAAAATCGATTTCTAAAAACATATACCTTCCTTACAATTTATTTGATTTTTTCTTGTTATAGTTATTATATAACAGTTCTATCAATTTGTAAATAGAAAAAGAACTCTTTGCAAAATATAAATGAAAATCGCCCAATTATAGAAAGCCTTCTTCTTAGGAAAATAGCTATCCTAGGTCCTATATAGGAGGCTTAGGATAATTTCCATGGAAGATTTTTACTAGTAATTAGGCGATTTTCCCCTTTCGCAAGAGCCCTAAAAATTATAATGATTCATAGGTAGGGTTATTATTTCGTTGATTTCTTTGGGAAGTTTGATATCTCGCATAAGGCCTAGAAAGCTTATGGCGTCTTTCCCGTATTTTTGTCTTATCTTATACAAGGCTGTATCGCAATTTTCGTCTTTGATTAGTTTTTTGTAGTCAGAGAAGACGTCCATCTGGCTTCCCCCACCTTCCTTTCTAAGTTTGATTGCCCTAATGCCTACTGCCCTTACTGGGAAGTCCCACTTGTATTTTTCTTTAAACAAATCGAAGCCCTTTCTGGCAAGGACAATGGATGACTGACTAGCAAGCTTAATTGGTTTTTGGAAATTGTAGGATTGGAGCTCATTATTTCTTACGAAAATTTCCACACCGCAGGCCTCAAGTCCAGCTTGTCTTAACCTTTTTGATACAGAAAAAGAAAGTTCTTGGAGGACATTGAAGACTTCCCTGTTATTAACTAAATCTTTCCTACAGGTTGAGGAGTTTCCTATAGTCTTAACCTGCTCTTTGTGGTCTCTGTCGTGGACTGGCCTTATATCTAGACCATTGGCATACTCCCATAGGTAGACTCCATTTATGCCCAAGAGATTTCTTATAAGATTAGAATCTGTATGAGCAAGCTCTCCTAAGGTGAAGATACCTATTCCATTTAACTTTCTTTCCGTAGCCCTGCCTACTCCCATCATTTCCCTTACAGGAAGGGGCCAGACAATTTCTTTGAAATTATCTTCTTCTATGATGGTAACTGCGTCAGGCTTTTTCATATCTGATCCAAGTTTTGCGAAAATCTTACAGAAACTTACTCCGACACTGACTGTTATACCGACTTCCTTTTTCATCCTTTCACGAATTTCGTTGGCAATCTCTTCCCCGCTTCCAAAAAGATGGGTCGATCCAGTTACATCAAGGAAGCACTCGTCAAGACCAAAGGGCTCAACCTGGTTGGTGTATTCATAATAGATTTTCCTCGCAAGCTTGGAGTGTTTGAGATACTCGTCATAGTGGGGAGGAACTATGGTAAGGTTAGGACATTTGGCGAAGGCCTGCCACAAGGCTTCACCTGTCTTCACCCCAGCTTCCTTGGCCTTTTGGCTTTTGGCAAGGATAATTCCATTCCTATTTTTAGGATTGCCTGCGACAGCCATTGGGATTCCCTTAAGCCTTGGGTTAAGATTTTGTTCTATTGATGCATAACAAGCGTTCATATCTGAATGTAGTATAACTTTTTTCATAATTACTCCTTGAATTTCACAGACTGTTAATGTATAATTTAGACAATAAATGACTTAAGAATATTATAAGACCTTAAGTGTCTTTTGTCAACCATTTTTGTAAATAAGAGTCTATAATCTAAAGGAGATCATATGGCATTTGCTAATAAAGTAAAAGAACTAAGAGAAATCAAAAAGTTAACCCAAGAAGACCTAGCCAAGTTGTGCAATGTCTCAACCAAGACCATATCAAGATACGAGCTGGGAGAATCCAAGCCAAGATACAGGAAGACCTATGACCTTTTGGCAAAGCATCTCGATACAACCCACGACTACCTGGTAACCGATGAGGACGAATTTATCCTAAAGGCTAGGGAAAACTTCGGCGAAGGTGGGGCAAAGGATGCCCAAGATATGATAAATGGAGTAATTGGCCTAATGGCAGGAGGCGAGCTTCCAGAAGATGACAAAAGAGCGATCCTCGATGCCATATCAGAAGCCTACTATATAGCCAAGATGGAAAATGAAAAGAAGGATAAATAATGGGAATATCCTACGATAGTATCTACAAAAAGGCGAGAGAGGTCATAGATACCTACAAGTCCAGAGATCCTAGGGATATTCTAGAAAGAAGAGGTGTTCATCTTATAGCCTTTAAGTCAAACACCCATCTTTTGGGCATGTATAAGATTATTAAGGAAGTAAGCTTTGTCTTCTACAATCCCTTCGTAGATGAGAGAATCCAAAATATGGTCTTTGCCCATGAGCTCGGCCACCATCTCTTTCACGAAGATGCCGCCGCCAATGATCTTATAGAATATGAGCTTTTCGATATAAATTCAGAAATGGAGCTTGAGGCCAATATCTTCGCAGCCCACCTTCTCCTAGATGAAAACTGTCTTATCGAAGACGTAAAGGAAGGCTATACCTACAATCAACTCGCCAGTATGTATGATGTAAATGTAAATCTTATGATCTTTAAGCTAAACGAAATGCACAGGATGGGTATGCCTATAAGAAAGGAAAGCCCCTCAAGTTCGACCTTTTTTAGAGATATAGAAGATAGGAAGTGTAATTATTAGGAAGGTATTGTAAAATTTTAATCTTTGATTAAGACTCTAATAATTAGCTTTGTTTTATTTTTAAGAAAAAGTATTGCACAAAAAAAGACCTCAACAGAGGTCTTTTTACTTATCTTATTTGGCTTCGGATACGACTTTTATTGTCTCATCCTTGTCTAGGCTTGATCTTGCGTAGATTGAGTAGCCCTCTCTTTCTACTACTAGGTGTCTAAATGAACCGTCGTCCCAGAATTTGCCGTCTTCTTCGCCTACTTTTACATCTTCTGCGTCTTCTGGCATTGTGTAAAGTCCCTTAAATCTTTCCTCATTGTCTGAAACTTGTACAGTGATTTTTTTGGCAGGATTATTCTTTTGGCCAAATTCTATAGTCAAAAGGTCCTTCTTCTCGTCTCTGAAGTTTTCTTCGAAGTCTTCTGGAAGATAATTATAAGCTACATCATAGATAGGGCTATCGAACTTCTTATCTGAAGCTTCTTTCTCCCCTTCTTCCTTCTTATCTTCTTTAGAATCTTTGTCAGATGTTTTATCTTCTGCCTTTTCCTCTACCTTTGTTTCTTCCTTATTATCTTCACTATTCTTAGCATCATTTGAACAAGCCATTAGGCCAAAAGCTAGGGCAAGAGTCATAGCGCTTGCAAAAATCTTTTTAATCTTCATTCCCTCTCCTTAGTTTATCCTTCATTAAATTCGTTATCAATTATACTAAATTTCTATATCTTATACAAGTCTTTGCGAAATCTAGTTAATATTTTTGAAAATCGAAAACAGCTCTGGCTAGTACTTCTACGGCAGGGGCTATGGCCTTATCAGAGCAATAGTAGTTCTTGCTGTGAAGGGCTTCTTTCGGGTGACCTTCTTCTCCACTTCCAAACCAATAGAAAAATCCAGGTACTTCCTTCATAAAGAAGGCAAAATCCTCACTGGCCATGGTGTGACCTTCCCTTAGGATATTTTCTTCTCCCAAGACTTTACTAGCGGAAGAAAGGGCCTTTTCATACATGTCTTTTCCATTATATACAGAAGGGATATTTCCTGTATAGGTGATTTCGTACTTACATTCGTAGGCTTTTGCCATATTTTCTACTATAGCTTCCATCCTTTCTATTCCTCTTTCGAGATTTTCCTCACAAAGAGAGCGAATGGTGGCAGATAGATGGGTCTTATCGACTACTAGATTGTCTTCTGATCCTCCATTTATAGAATTTACAGAAAGGACTGTCGAGTCGAAGGGGTTGGTATTTCTTGAAATTATGGTCTGGAGGGCCATAACTATATTTGATGCGCAAACTATAGGATCTATGTTAAGATGAGGCATGGACCCGTGCTGACCCTTACCGAAGATATCTATCTTGAAATTAGTCTTGGCACTCATCAAAGATCCCTTCTTTATTATGACCTTCCCGAAGTCGACTTCTGGCCAATTGTGAAAGCCCAAGACCCTATCGATCTTAACTTTATCGAAAAGCCCCTTGTCTATATATTCCTTGGCCCCTCTGGTGATTTCCTCGGACCTTTGAAAGATAAATACCACATCTCCCGAAAGCTTATCCCTATTTTCGCTAAGAAGTTTCGCCACAGCCAAAAGACTCGCTGTATGGTAGTCGTGGCCGCAGGCGTGCATGGTATTTTCTTCCCTTGATTTGTAGGAAATATCTGTCTCCTCCTTCTGGGCTAGGGCATCGATATCTGCCCTAAGTCCTATAACCTTGCCAGCTTTTCCTGTCTTAAGCCTTGCAATTAGTCCTGTTTCTATAGGAAAGTCAATTATTTCTACTCCTTCAAGTTTTTCTAGAAATTCTCTTATAATTTCAGTCGTCCTGTATTCCTTGCCAGAAACTTCTGGGTGCATATGGATTTGGTGTCTAATTTCTATAATTTCCTCTAAGTCTCTGTCAGATAATTTTAAATTCATATTGTTTCCTTTATGTATATTCTCAATATGAATATACTTCTAAGAAAATTTCTCACAAAAAAAGAATGGGATGTTGCAGAATGAATAAATCGTACCACTATCGTTAGAAGAACCTCCACGTCAATTTTGCCTCCATCAGCCGGC
>CABQOK010000002.1 GCA_902465755.1 uncultured Anaerococcus sp. | reverse complement strand
AAGTTCTTTTCTTCTAATAACTTCTGGGTCAAGTGAAGAATCACAAATTTTGTAGCCATAGTTTTCAAGCCTTTCTTCAAGATTTTCTATGCCCATGAGGCTCGCTCCTCTTTTAAGTGATGTTTTTTTAGCCATTGTTTTGATTAAGAGTGGATTATCTAGACCCCTAAATCCTATTTCTGTAAGTATATCTTTAAGTTCTTTATTTTCTTCTATTAGATCAAAAACTGTTTTATTTATATCAATTTTCATAATTGCCTCCATCTCATTAAGTGATTTTATTATATAACTATTGAGAATGGTAATCAGTAACATATGTTACAAGGCAATAAAAAAGGGGCTGTTGCAAAACTATGAATAATCATCGTACCATCGTTAGAAGGTTCTCTTAGGAAATTTTCAGTGGTGCCTGCCGGCTGATGGAGGCAAAATTTCCGTGGAGGTTCTTCTAACGATAACGGTACGATTTATTCATTCTGCAACAACCCCTTTACTTCATCTTTTCTAATTCTATACTAAATTTTTGTAAGATTTTTTTCTCAATTCTTGATACTGTCATCTGGCTTATGTCCAAGGTATTTGCTATATCTACCTGGGTTCTTCCTTCGTAGTATCTGAGTTCTAAGATTTCTTTTTCTAGGTCATTTAATCTTTCTTTTGACTTATCAATCAGATCTTTAAGTTCTATTGAATCGAAGTTCTTATCTTCTTCTCCGATCATATCCGATAGGTCGATGGCGTTTTCTCCCTTTTGGACTTGATATTTCATATCCAAGGATTGTGGAGTGTAGACCTTACTCGCTTCCATAGTCTCTAGTATTGTCTCCTCATCTTCTCCCAAATAGTCAGCTATATCTGCTATAGTTGGTGTTCTTTGAAGTTCTTGTGGGAGGATTTTTTTGGCTGTATTGATCTTTTTGTAGAGATTCTGTATCCTACGAGGAACTCTTATTACCCAGCCCTTATCCCTAAAGTATCTCTTAAGCTCTCCCATTATGGTTGGAGTCGCAAAGGATGAGAAAGCATAGCCCTTGGTTGGATCGTATCTTTCTACAGCATAAATCAAGCCTAGGCTTGCTACTTGGTAGAGATCGTCTTTTTCGATTCCCTTTCCTACGTATTTGTTAGAGAGGATATCGACTATATACATATGCTCTTCTATAAGCTCATCTCTTAGTTTTATGTCGCGAGTTTCATAATACTCTTCGAATTTTTCTTGAATGGCCTCTTTGTGCTCTTTTTTGCTTGACTTAGACATTATTCTGCCCTTATTGTAAGTACTATCTTTTCATCTTCGATTTCTAGTTCATCACATAACTCTTCTAGGATTAAGTCTCTCATAGAAAGGGCTCTTGGCTCAAGCTCTCTGTCCTTTCCTCTTACTTCTACCTTAAGGTTTTTCTCTTCTGCATAGAAGTTTACTGTGATATCTTCTTCGTTTAGCTTGTAATTAACTGCCTCAGATACTACTACTCTTATATCTTCAACTTCTTCTATATTAAAGCCCAAATCTGAGGCAAGGCTTGCTGCAAAGAGCCTCAATGATTTGATATAGAGGCTATTTGCAGGGATTTTAATGCTTATTTTTTCCATATTACACCATTTCAAATATTTCTGTAAGATCTGTAATCTTGAAAAGCTTTAAGATATTTTCTTTTGGATTGATTATCTTTACTTTCTTTCCTCTTTGCTCATTTATCTTATATATTTTCATAAACATACCAAGACCTGTCGAGTCAAGATAGTCAAGATTTTTGATATCTATTAATACGTCTTTGTTCACAGTTTCTATTTCATCTTCTATAAGAGATTTGAACTCTTCTTCTGAATATACATCGAGATCTCCAGAAAGATCTAGCACTAACTTGTCATTTTCGTCTGTAATATTTGCCTTAAACATCTTCTTCCTCTTCTTCTAAAGTGCTATATTTAGTTACTGAAACAATCCTGTCATTTTCATCTGTAAGGTTTTTAAGTTTAACACCAACTGTGTTTCTACCTGTTATAGATATGTCCCTTACATTTAATCTTATCATATCACCTGATAAGGATACCATCATTATATCATTATCTAAGCCTACTGGTAAAGTATCTATGATTTTTCCAGTTTTTTCTGTAACCTTGTGGCATTTGACACCCTTACCACCCCTGTTTTGGTTTTTGAAATTGTTAAAGGAGGTCTTCTTGCCGTAGGCGTTTTCTGTTACTACAAGTAGATAGGTCTCATCGCCTTTTATATTCATAGATACAACCTCATCTCCCTTATCTAGCTTGATTGCTCTTACACCTTGGGCTATTCTTCCCATAGACCTAAGATCAGCTGAGTTAAATTGGATGGTCATACCATTTTTAGTTGATATTATTAACTCTTCTTCCTTATCTATTTGTCTAACTGAGATTAATCTATCTTCTTCTTTAAGTGAAATGGCTATGATTCCATTTTTTCTAATATTGGTGAAGTTTTCAGCCTCAGTTTTCTTGATTGTACCCATTTTGGTTTGTAGGACTATTTGACTATCCTTGTTTAATTCGGATAGGGTCATCATTTCTGTAATCTTTTCTCCAGATTCTAGCTTTAAGATATTTATAATAGCTATTCCTCTTGATTGGCGACTTCCTTCTGGAACTTCGTAGGTCTTTAGGGAGTAGACCTTACCAAAGGATGTGAAGAATAAGAGGTCTTCGTGGGTGTTGGTTGTCTTTATCTTCTTGATAAAGTCTCCTTCTTTGGTATTTCCTGCAGCTATCCCCTTACCACCCCTATTTTGGACCTTGTAGGTATCTATAGGCAGTCTTTTGATGTAGCCATCCTTGGTTAGGGTAAGGAGGACGTCTTCTTTTTCGATTAGCTCTTCTATATCGATCTCACCCTCGTCTGGTACAATCTTGCTTCTCCTATCATCAGAGAATTTCTCTTTTATTTCTTCCATTTCATCGATTATTAGATTAAGGAGGTTTTCTTCTGAATTTAGGATAGAAAGAAGATATGCTATAGTCTCTTCTAGCTCTTTGTTTTCAGCGTTTAATTTATCAATTTCAAGTCCTGATAGTCTTTTAAGTTGCATATCGAGGATGGCTTGAGATTGCTTGTCTGTAAGAGAAAATTTTTCTAAGAATATTTTCTTAATCTCGTCATTATCATAAGAAGATCTGATTATTCTTATGATCTCATCGATATTATCAATAGCTATTATAAGACCTTCTACTATATGTTTTCTAGCCTTAGCCTTGGATAAGTCAAAGCTTGTCCTTCTCGTTACTACATCCTTTTGATGTTCAATGTAGTATTCGATTAATTCCTTAAGATTTAAAACCTTAGGCACCCCATCTACTAGGGCTAGGTTTATTATTCCAAATGTTGTCTCAAGCTGGGTGTATTTGTAGAGATTGTTTAAGACGATATTTGCATTAGAGTCTCTTTTAATCTCTATTACAATCCTCATTCCCTTTCTGTCTGACTCATCCCTAATATCAGATATGCCATCGATTCTTTTTTCTTTGACAAGGTCTGCTATCTTTTCTATAAGTCTTGACTTGTTTACTTGGTAAGGAATTTCTGTAACTATGATTCTTTCCCTATTTTTCTTAAAGGGTTCGATTTTACAAACAGCACGGAGTTTTACCTTGCCTCGTCCTGTAGTATAGGCATCCTTTATTCCTGATTTACCAAGGATGTAGGCTCCTGTCGGAAAGTCTGGTCCTGGTATTATTTTATTTAAATCTTCTATGGAAATTTCAGGATCTTTCATATATGCGATACAGGCATCGATTGACTCTCCTAGATTGTGAGGAGCCATATTTGTAGCCATACCTACAGCTATACCATTTGACCCATTTACAAGAAGGTTAGGAAATCTTGAAGGAAGGACAATTGGTTCCAATTCTTCTTCGTCGAAGTTTGGCATAAAGTCGACCGTATCCTTGTTGATATCTCTTAGCATCTCCTTGGCGATCTTGCTCATTCTAACTTCCGTATAACGCATAGCAGCTGCGTCATCTCCGTCTATTGAACCGAAGTTACCTTGACCTTGGGCCAAAGGATATCTAGTTGAGAAGTCTTGGGCAAGTCTTACCAAGGCATCGTAGATGGCACTATCACCGTGAGGGTGGTATTTACCCATTACATCACCGACTACTCTGGCGGATTTTCTAGTAGGCTTATTTGGATCAAGACCTAAGCCTTCCATTCCATAGAGGATTCTCCTATGAACTGGTTTTAGACCATCTCTTACATCTGGAAGGGCCCTAGCTACTATTACACTCATGGAGTATTCGAGATAGGAGTCCTTCATCTTCTTTTCTAGGTCTACATTAATAATATTGTTATCTTCTATCATTTTGCCTCCTATACGTCAATGTTTGATACGTACTTGGCGTTTTCTTGGATAAAGTTACGTCTTGGTTCTACCTTTTCTCCCATTAGTAGTGAGAAGGTATCATCTGTACTAGTTGAATCTAAGTCTTCGTTAACTCTTAGAAGAACTCTGTGATCTGGATCCATTGTAGTATCCCATAGTTGATCTGCATTCATCTCACCAAGACCCTTATACCTGTTGATCTTATAATTATCTACATTAATTTCCTTAAGAACTTTGTCTCTTTCGGCATCCGTATATACATAGCGTTCATTTCTACCATGACTTATCTTATAAAGTGGTGGTTGAGCTACATATACATGGCCTTCGTCTATCAGTGGCTTCATGTATCTGTAGAAAAAGGTCAAAAGAAGGGTCCTGATATGGGCACCATCGACGTCGGCATCGGTCATGATTATAATCTTGCCGTAGCGGAGTTTGGATATATCAAATTCCTTTCCTATTCCTGTGCCGAAGGCTGTAATCATAGCCTTAATTTCTTCTGAGTTTAGTATTCTATCGAGATTAGCCTTTTCCACATTCATGATCTTTCCTCTTAGAGGAAGGATTGCTTGAATTCTGTTATCTCTTCCACCCTTAGCAGATCCTCCCGCAGAATTACCCTCGACTATGAAGATTTCATTTTCGGAAAGGTCTGTTGATTGGCAGTCCGCAAGCTTTCCTGGAAGAGTTGTCGAATCTAGGATAGATCTTTTCCTAGTTAAGTCTCTTGCCTTTCTTGCAGCTTCTCTCGCTCTTCTGGATGCTAGGGCCTTTTCTATTATGTTTTTGGCAGGCTTTGGATTTTCTTCTAGATAGGCTTGAAGCTTCTGGCTTACGAAGGTATCCACAGCTCCTCTAACCTCTGAGTTTCCAAGTTTAGCCTTGGTTTGTCCTTCAAATTGTGGATCTGATATTTTGATGGAAACTACAGCGGTAATTCCTTCTCTTATGTCGTCACCTTGGAGGTTTTCTTCGTTTTCTTTTAGGAACTTAAAGTTTCTAGCGTAATCATTTACTGTCCTTGTTAGGGCTGATCTAAAGCCTGATAGGTGGGTTCCACCTTCTGGTGTGTGGATATTGTTAGCATAAGTTAGAATATTTTCACTGTAGCCATCAGTATATTGAAAGCTTACTTCTACTTCTATGTCCTCTTGCATTCCATCGAAGTGAGGAACTTGATCCATAATAGGAGTCTTATTTCTATTTAGATATGTTACAAATTCCTTGATTCCACCTTCATATTTAAAGCTTTCAGAAAAGTCATCTCTCTCATCTTCTAAGATTATTTCCACGCCTCTATTAAGAAAGGCCATTTCCCTGAATCTATTTTCTAAAGTTTTCCTATCAAATATTGTTGTATCAAAAATCTCAGCATCTGGTTTGAAGATTATAGTTGTACCGGTATCTTTTGTATCTCCTATAATTTCCAAATCGCTAGTTACCTCTCCCTTGGCAAAAGTCATCTTGTAGACATGGCCGTCTCTTTTGACCTCAGCTATTAGATATTCACTTAGAGCATTTACTACAGAAACACCTACACCGTGAAGTCCTCCTGAAAACTGATAAGCAGAGTCGTCAAACTTACCACCTGCGTGTAAAACTGTAAGGACTGTCTCAAGGGTTGATTTGTGTGTTGTAGGATGTTCTTTGACAGGTATTCCTGAACCGTCATCCTCGACTTTTATTACATTGTCTTTTGTTACTGTCACCTTTATGTAGTCACAACGACCTGCTAAGGCTTCATCTACAGAGTTGTCAACGACTTCGTAAACTAAGTGGTGAAGTCCCTTTTCACTGGTCGAACCTATATACATACCAGGTCTTAGTCTAACTGGTTCTAGTCCTTCCAAGACCCTGATATTGCCAGCATCATAATTGTTATCTTGCATACTATTCCTTTCTAATCTTTCCATCTAAGATATATGAAATCTTTTCCTTATCTACGTACTCCAAGCTCTTGGTATTAGTTGCAGTTATTATTGTTTGAAAGCCCTTGAGGTTTTCTAACAAAAACATAGACCTTTTCTCATCTAATTCTGAAAAGACATCATCAAACAAAATGACAGCCTCATCACCTGTCACTTCCTTAATCAACCTTACTTCTGCAAGTCTAATGTTTAAGATAGCCGAACGTTGTTGGCCTTGAGAAGCAAAGCTTTTGGTATTTTTACCATTTATACTTATTTCAATCTCATCCCTATGGATTCCTCTTTGGCTTGTAAGATATTTGAAATCTAAGTCTCTCGCCGACCTAAAAACTTCCTCATATCCTCTAAGACTTGTAGCTTCTATATCTGCCTTATAGCTTAGTTTTAACTCTTCCTTATCCGATGTTAGAGATGAGTGAAATTCACTAGCAAATTTATCAATAATTTTAATGAATTTAGCTCTAGTCTTATATATCTTGTATGAAAGTTTGCTAAGAGACTTATCGAAAGCCTCTAGTTGTTCTTCAAAGTAGGGAGCCTTTTGTTTTTTCAAAAGCTTATTTCTTTGGTAGAGAATCTTATCGTAATCTCTCTTGTTGGCCTTATAAGATAGGTCGATTTCTTCAATAATCTCATCGATTAAATCTCTCCTACGATTTGGCCCATCTTTAATTATTCCGAGATCTTCTGGAGTAAATAATACAATCTTGAAAAGAGATCTTAAATCTTTCCTCCTATCATATTTTACTCCATTTACGAAAATACTCTTATCATTATCCTTTACTTCTATGAAAACTTCCTTGAAAGACCTGCCCTTTCTTATGGTTCCAGAAAGTTTCATCTGGCTTTGAGAAAACCTAATTATATCCTTATCTCTAATCTTCTTAAAGCTTGACGCATTAGCCAAATAATAGACACTTTCTAAAAGATTAGTCTTACCCTGGGCATTATCTCCTATAAAGATATTGGAGTCTTTATTAAATTCCACATTTTCATAAAAATAATTTCTAAAATTATTTAACTTTAAATCTTTGATCCGCATTATACAATTGTAATAGAAAAATCGTCAAATTCGACTATATCTCCCTTATGGAGCTTCTTACCTGCCACAAAACAAGGGGCGCCATTTAAAAGAACCCCTTCTTCCTTGATTATAGCCTTAGAAAGACCTCCTGTAGGGATGATATTAGTTGCCTTTAGTAAATCTTTTAATTTTATCTCTTCACTTTCAAATTCAATTTTTTCCATATCTACCTCAATTCGCAAGCCTTACTGGAAGAACTAGGTAGGTAAAGTCCTCATTTTCGTAAGTTGAATTTTCTGGATATATTAGACATGGATTTAGGGATGATTTAAAGTTTAGCTTTATCTTTGATGAATCACAAGCCTTTACACCTTCTTGCATATATCTAGCATTAAAGGCTATCTCTAAATCGCTTCCCTTTTGCTCTACATCTATAGCTTCCCTAACATCTCCTATCTCTGAGTTTGATTTTATAAGCATAACATTATCAGAAAGCTCTATTTTTACTAGGTTGGCTCTTCCTGGATCTGATAGGACTTGGGCACGGTCTAGGGAATTGATCAACTCTCTTTTATCAAGTATAACACTAGTTTCTGAAATATCATTTATAATATTTCTATAGTCGATAAAGTTTTTATCAATTACCTTGCATTGCATGGTAGTGCTTCCGCTTGAAAATATTAGGTCATTTTCATTTTTATATAACTTTGTTGTCAAATCATCAGAAATAATCCTAGACCATTCTAAGAGTGATCTCTTAGGTATGATGTATTCGCTATCCTCATAGTCTGATGGGTAATCTAGTTTTACCTTCTTTAGGGAAACTCTGTAACCATCGAGGGCTACCATATTTACATATCCTTCTTTTAGTTCAAACAATATTCCTGTTAGGGCGAGTTTAGTTTCATCTAGACTTGTAGCGAACTCTGTCTGTCCTATAGATCTTTTAAGAATGTCATTATCTATTTCTATAGCCTTAGTTTCTGGAATATCTAAATCATTTTTGTCATAATAGTCAAAGGCTATTAGGTTAAAGCTTGAAGATGAACATTTTATAGAGATTTTTCCATCTTTATTTTCTATTACAACTATGTCGTTTGGAAGTTTTCTTACTATATTTGAGATTAGACTTGCTTTAACAGCCATCTCTCCTTCTTCATCTACTACAGCATCTACAGTTGTTTTTATAGATATTTCACCATCAAAGGCTCTTAGTGAAAGAGAGCTATCGTAACATTCAAAGTATATTAATTCATGTATCTGTATATTGGTACTCTTTGAGACAGCTTTCATCGCAATGGTAATTGCATTCATTAAATCTTGCTGATTTATTTTAAATTTCATGGTTACTCCTTAACTTATTATATATACTTAGTAGTATTATTAGTAGGGCTTGTATAAATGTGGATAAGTTTATATAAAGGCTAAATTTAGCCAAAGATGTCTATTGATAACTTGGGCATAATTAAAGGATAAAACCCTGAGTTTTCCACACTTTCCACAGGATGAAAATTGAAGATAAAAACTTTTGACTTATCAACAAACTTATCCACAGGCTTATAAACAATCTACTCTGTTATCTCCTTCAAAAGCGATTCTATTTCTTCTTTGAAGTCGTCGTCGTCTTCGATTTGTTTTTGAATTTTATCAATTCCATGCATGACAGTCGTATGGTCTCTGTCAAAGGCATTGGATATTGTTACTAGTGAATCTTCTAATATTTCTCTTGATAGGAACATGGCTATCTGTCTAGGATTTACTATTTCTTTTTTCCTAGATTTTCCCTTTATATCAGATAATTTGATTCCATATTTATCAGCTACAAACTTCTGTATATCATCTATTCCTACACGTTTCTTCTTATCCTTTACTCTAGTAGCAACTCCCTTTATGGCATCTTCCATAGTTACCACTTCTCTATTATCGCTTTTAGCATAGGCTATGGCAGTAGATAAGGCTCCTTCGAGATCTCTAATATTTGTATCTATATTTTCTGCTATATAAAAGAGAATATTATTATCTATATAGGCGCCTAGCTGGTCGAGCTTTTTCTGTAGTATTGCAACTCTTGTTTCAAAGTCAGGCTTTCCAATATCGACTATAATTCCCCAAGAAAACCTCGATATCAACCTATTTTCTAGGTGTTTAATCTCCTTTGGTGGCCTATCAGATGATATTACTATTTGCTTGCCTGTATTATATAGGTCGTTAAAGGTATGGAAGAATTCCTCCTGAGTTCCTTCTTTTCCTGCAATAAATTGGATATCATCTATAAGAAGGATATCAACTGACCTGTACTTTTCTCTGAACTTCTCATTTTTAGTTGACCTAAGTGCAGATATCATCTCGTTTGTAAACTTCTCACTTGATAGATACATCACATAGGCATCATCTCTATTTTCTAAGATTTCGTGGGCAATTGCTTGCATCAAGTGAGTCTTACCCAGACCGCTTTCTCCATATATAAATAAGGGATTGTAAAGTCTGGCTTGGGACTTATTTGAAATATTTTCTGCTACAGCCTGGCTAACGCCTAGTGCGTACTGGTTTGATTTACCTTCTACGAAGTTTGCGAAAATATTCTCTTCTTCCAGCTGAGGTCTTGGAAATGAATTTACCTTGCTTATTCTCATCTGACCATTGGGATCGTAGTCTTTTCCGAGTGTTAGGACCTTATTATAATTGTCGGAATCTTTTGCAATCACAGAAACCTCAAGGTCCTTTCCAGTCTTATCCTTTATATTATCAAGAGCAATCTGAAGTTGAGGAATCCAGATTTTATCGTAGATAAAGAGGGTATCCTTCTTTGGAACTTCTAGATATAGGGTCTCGTTATATAAATTTAAGGGCTTAAGAATGCTAATCCAGGTATCGAACTGTTGAGTATCGGTAACATGCATTTTCATTTCATTTTTTAATTCATCTGTAATGTATTCTAGATTCGTCATCCATACAACCTTCCTTCTAAAGTTATACACAAGGGACAAAGCTTAAAATATAAAAACTTAAGCGAGAAAAAATAACTTATCCCCAAAAATAGGATAACTTGTGGATAACTTTGTTGTTGATAATTCTTTTTGCTAAATTTTAGGCTTTATAGGGACAAATCCTAAGAAAAATATTGGCATCTTGGATTTTATCCACATAAAAATATTAAATTATCGCAAAAAACATAGTTTTACATATACTTTTACACAGCTAATTATACTATAATCAAGCGATCTAATCAACTTATCCACATTTTTTATTATATTTTTGGGAAAACTTATTTTTAAAGATTATAAAAGTCGGAATTTACAGTGGATATGTGGATAAGTCTGTGTATTTATTTATATTTCTTCATACTTTTTTCTAAAATCACTATTTTAAGCTGAAAACAAAATAGATAATCGATCATTTTTAAATTTTATTCATGAGAAATTTTTGTTTACAACTTGTGTAAAAATATTCTTTCCCCAAATTTATCCACAATGCAAATTTATACGATATTATCCCTAGTAAATGATTATTTATCCAAAAGTTTAATGAATATACCATGTATAGGTAAATTCATCTACATATATGGAAAACTAATAGAATATTTTTTGCCTATATATCTTGACAGATTAGCTTTATTTCAATATAATAGTATGAGTCAAAAAAAGAGTAGGAGGTGTAAGCATGAAGAGAACTTATCAACCAAATAGAAGAAAGAGATCTAAAGATCACGGCTTTAGAAAAAGAATGTCAAGCCCAGGCGGTAGAAGAGTACTTAAAGCTAGAAGAAGAAAAAACAGAAAAAGATTATCTGCTTAGGCTAAAATAGTAATATATAGATTAGAGAGAGGGCCTTTTTTAAGGCTCTTGTTTATATGTATTTTAGATTGATAGTAACACGATGGAAAAAAGAATTAGTTTAAGAAAAGATTTAGACTTTCAAAGAGTATACAAGAAAAACAAAGCTTTCTATAATAGGGATTTCACAGTATTAATCAAAAACAATGGCCTAAATCACCCTAGATTTGGAATCACAATTAGCAAAAAAATCGGTAAGGCCAATCAAAGAAATTCACTAAAAAGGAAGTTAAGAGAGATTCTTAGGCTTAATTATGCTTCTGTAAATGGAGTAGATATAATAATTATTCCTAAGAAACATACGACAGATTTTACTTACGACAAATTAAAAAAATCCTTGGGTCATGTTTTGAGTAAAGCTTTTAAGAAAAAGATTATCTATTATGGTAAATAGATTCTTTATAAGACTTATTAAGTTTTACCAAAAGTTTATTTCTCCCCAATTAGGACCTTCCAAGTGTAGGTTCTATCCGACTTGTTCCCAATACGCGCTGGAAGCTTTTAGAAAATACGGGTTTTTGAAAGCGTTTATCAAGTCTTTTTGGAGAATATTAAGATGCAATCCATTCTCTAAGGGTGGATATGATCCAGTAGATTAAATAAAATAGATGGAGTTTATATGATTAAGTTTATAGCCGGCATTTTAGGTCAGCTTATGAGATGGATATACGACTTTCTCGCAGCGAATTTCACAGAACCTACAGATGTTAGTTTTTATGCCATAGCGATAGTAATAATGACTTTGCTTGTTAGTCTTTTAATTATACCAATGACCGTTAGCCAACAAAAACAAGCTGAAAGAACTAAGGTTTTCAAGCCAAAGATGGAAGAAATCCAGAAAAAATATGGCTACGACCAACAGATCATGCAACAAAAGATGCAAGAACTATATAAGGAAGAAGGGGTTACTCCTGGTCTTTCTGGTTGTCTTGTAATGATAATCCAAATCCTTATACTTTTTGGATTGTTTAGAATGATGAGCGATACAACTAAATATGTATTCCCAGAAGGCCTTGATAATATCAGAACCAATTTCTACTGGGTACCAGATTTACTTAAAAAAGATCCATATTGGTTCGGTTTACCACTACTTACATCTTTATCCCAAGTTGGTGTACAACTTTTCTCAATGAAGACCAATCCACAAATGCAACAAACAGGAGGGGCAATGGGAGGAATGAATAACATGCTTTTACTCATGCCTTTGATGTATTTCTTTGTATTTAAGGGACTTCCAGCTGGTTTGCCATTATATTACACCCTAAGTTCTTTATTTAGATTAGTAATAATGGTTATAATGCATTTTTCAATGAGAAATAAAAAAATGGAGTTAGAAAATGAAAAAGTCAATAATTAAAAGCGCCAAAACAAAAGAGAAGGCTGTAGAGCTTGCTCTAGAAGAAATTGGCAAGAGTCGAGATGAAGTAGAAGTTGAGATTATTGAAGAAGAATCTACTGGATTTTTAGGACTTATTGGAAGTAAGGATGCAGTAGTAAGAGTTAGCTACGAAGAAGACATCAAAGAAGCCCTCTCTAATCTAGAAAGAGAAATCGAAGATACTAAATTTACGGCAGTTGAAGACGATAGTAAGGAAGAAGAGCTTACAGAAAACAAGGAAGCTATAGAGCTTTCTGAAGTTATAGAAAACAAAGAAGAATTAGAAGTAGAATCAGAAGAAAAGCCAGAGCCAGTTGATTATGGTAAGGCTAAACAAAAGGCAGATATAGATAAGTTCTATGAGGCAAAAGACCTCTTAGAGAAAATCCTCCTAGCTATGCATTTCGAAGATGTTACAGTTATAGGAAATCTTGAAGGTAATATCATAAAACTTGAAGCTAAGGTTTCGGAAAAAGATACAGGAATTGCTATAGGAAAGTCTGGTTCTACCTTGGATGCGATTGAACTTATAATTAGAAAAGCTCTAGATTCAAGAAGAAACAACGTTAGAATTAATATCGATATCAACTCATACAAGAAGAGAAGAGATGAAAAAATAATAGATCTTGCGGCAGATACTGCTAGGAAAGTTCAAAGAAGTAAGAAATCTTGGAACTTAAGATATATGAATTCCTATGAGAGAAGACTTGCACACGAAGAGATAAGCAAACATCCCAATGTATCAAGTCACTCAGAAGGAAATGATCCTAAAAGATATGTTGTAGTTGACTATGTAGAATAAGCTTGTGACCATTCACAGGCTTTTTTATTTTGTAAAAATATATCAAAGAATAAGTAGATTTTTATTTATGTAAGCTAAAAGCCGGTTAAACCGGCTTTTAAAATGTTTCATGTGAAACTTCTTCGAATTTAGAGTGGTTATCTGTGTGAACCTTAACAGGATCCATGGTTAGTCTTGCGATGTTATATGCATGGTCTCCAGTTCTTTCCATTGTTGATAAGATATCATTAAATACATATGAAGCAATGCTTGTCATATCTTCACCATTAGCGAGTCTTTTGTAGTGAGCCTTTCTTAGAGTAGTCTCCATAAGGTCAAGAGCTGCCTCGTCTTCGCCTAGTCTTCTAAATACGGCTTGATCTTTGCTATCGAAAACTTCTATAGCATTAACAAAGTTATTAATTACTAAATCATATATATCTTCCAAGTCTGATAAGGCTTCTTCGTTATAACTTGCATTAGATTCATAAATTTCTTCATAGTACTCACCCAAATTTTGAGCAAGGTCTGAGATTCTTTCTACATTTATTTGAATCTGTAAGTAGTTTTGTACTTCAACTTCCAAATCCATTGGTCCTGAGTTTTGGGCTATAGCCAAAAGATAGGCTTGGATTTTGGTATCCATATCATTTACAATAGATTCTGCTTGATTAGCTGTTTCTAAATATTTTCTGTCTTTTTCCAATAAGTAAAGTTTTGTTTGCTTTATTGTCTCCAAGGCAACCTTAGATTCTTTTAGAATTGCAGCCTTTATCTGATCAAGAGCGGCTACAGGGAAAGTCTCTATTAGCTTATCATCTAGCTCTATATCTCCAAGGTCAGAGAATATAGAATCCTTGCCAGGAATAAGCTTTCTCAATAACTTACCTAGGTATTTGATAATAGGTAGGAATAAGATCATACCTATGAAGTTAAAGGTAAAATGACCTACTGCTATTGTCATCAACTTGTTTGTTCCCAAGAAATCTGCTATTGTTCTTACTAAGCTTTCGTAAGGCTCTAAGAAAATCAAAAATATTACTGATATTAGCACATTAAAAAGTACATGGAAAGTGGAAGTTCTTCTAGCTGAAAGTGATCCACCAAGAGAGGCTAAGATAGCTGTTATACATGTACCGATATTTGCACCAAACATTAACGCTAGGGCAAGCTTTAAATCTATGGCCCCTGAAGCAAATAAGGATTGAGTAATACCTATAAAGGCAGATGACGATTGGATTAAGGCTGTAAGTCCTGCTCCTACTATTACTGCTAGTATTGGATTTTTGGCCATATTTGCTACGACTTTTTCAAATCCTTCTATATTACTTAACTCTGATAGGGATGATCCCATCATTTCAAGTCCTATAAATAGTAGGCCAAATCCTACTAAAATTTCTCCGATATATTTATTTCTTCTTTTTGCTGAAAACATCGTTATAACAACACCGATTAGGGCGATGAAATACGATAGATATCCTAAGTCGAAACCGATCAATATAGATGTAACGGTTGTACCAATATTTGCACCTAAAATGACACCTATAGCCTGTTCAATGCTCATAACTCCTGCTCTTACAAAACTTATGGCTATAACTGTCGTCGCTGATGAGGATTGGATTAAACCAGTTATGACTATACCAACTAGAACTCCCATTATCGGATTGGAAGTGTATTTCTCCACATATCCTCTTAGCTTAGGGCCTGCAAAATTTGTAAGGGCATCTCCCATTAGGGATATACCGAATAGGAATATGGCCAGACCTCCTGCTATGAGATTCCATTGTAGAGAGCTTAATGATTGTAGTTGCATAATCCCTCCAAAAATTTATATTATGTATCTAATATATCATATAGGAGGAAATTTTTCTACAAATTTTTCATATAATCTTATAAATATTGACAAATCAGGATTTTCCACTATAATTCTTATGTTACAAACCACTAGTCAAAGTAGTGTAAATTTAAAGGAGTAATTATGGAAGAAAGAACAATTGCTGCAATATCTACTCCATCCGGGACTGGTGGCATATCCATAGTCAGGATGAGTGGAAGTAAGTCTTTTGATATTATTAGTCGATTATTTTGCCCTATTAACGGAAGGGGGCTTGACAAAGATAAAGATAATCGAAAGATGCGCTATGGAGTTATCAAAGATAGTGAGGGCGAAACAATAGATGAGGTAATGGTATGCTTTATGAAAGGACCATCTACCTATACTAGAGAAGATATCTGTGAGATTAACTGTCATGGATCTTTTGTATCTGTCAAAAAAATCTTAAATCTCTTGTTAGATGAAGGCTGTGATATGGCAGAAGCAGGAGAATTCACTAAAAGAGCCTTTCTCAATGGGAGAATAGACTTATCACAAGCAGAGGCTGTCTTGGATATAATAAATTCTACTAATGAGCTAAGCCAAAAAGAAAGTATTCATCAACTACAAGGCTCTGTTAGAGAAAAGATTCTATCTATTAGACAGGATCTATTGGAAGCTCTCTCAAGACTGGAATATTCTATTAATTTTACAGAAGATGGCGAAGACCTATCACCGGATGAGATAATTTCCTATATGGAAAAAGCTAAAGCTACAATAGAAAATCTTTTAAACACTTCCAACAAAGGAAAAATCTTAAGAGACGGAATAAATACAACTATTATAGGAAAGCCTAATGTAGGGAAGTCTTCCTTACTAAACAAATTGCTAAAGGAAAATCGTGCTATAGTAACAGATGTTCCAGGCACTACAAGAGATCTTATTACAGAATACATTTCTTTTGGCGATTTCACCCTAAAAATCAACGATACAGCGGGTATTAGAGAGACTGACGACTTGGTAGAGAAAATCGGAGTGGACAAGTCTATAGAGCTTATTGATGAATCTGATTTAATTATTGCAATCTTTGATACATCTAGGACTTTCGATAGAGAAGATGAGAAAATCTTAGACTTAATCGAGGGAAGAAATGCTATTATTATCCTAAACAAGACTGATCTTGAAGATAAATTCACATATGATTTCAATCAAGTAACCATAAGGACTTCTATGGCCAAAGATGAAGGAATAGATAAGCTAGAAGAAGCTATTACCGAAATGTTTAATACCAAAGATATAAAAAGAGAGTCGGTTCTTATAACTAACACTCGTCACGAAAGACTCTTGAAAGAAGCCTCTAAAAAGCTAAGCGATTCATTAAAAGATATAAAAAGAGGAATCCCACTTGATGCCTGCGAGGTTGATTTAAGAGGAGCATATGACGATTTGGGCCTTATAATAGGTGAATCTGTTTCGGACGAAATAATGGATAAAGTATTTAAGGAGTTTTGCGTTGGAAAATAAATATAAAGCAGGAAGCTACGATGTGGTAGTAGTGGGAGCAGGACATGCTGGTTGTGAAGCAGGTCTTGCCGCCTCAAGACTTGGACTTAAGACATTAGTTTTAACAACAAGCATGGAGTCAATTGCAGATATGCCATGTAATCCCAACATAGGAGGGACTGGAAAAGGGCATATTGTAAGAGAAATTGATGCTATGGGTGGACAAATGGCCCTAAATATTGACAAGACCTTCATACAATCTAGAATGCTTAATACGAGCAAGGGACCCGCTGTCCACTCTCTACGTGTCCAGGCAGATAAGAGGCTCTATCACGAAGAGATGAAAAAGACGCTTGAGGCTGAAGTTGACCTATTCGAACAAGAAGTTGACAAGATTAACTATGAGGATGGAAAGATTGTTTCATGTGAAACAGTACAAGGAGCTATATTCGAAACAAAGGCTCTTATAATTTGTACAGGAACTTATCTTAACGGAAAAATCCTTATAGGAGAATATGAAAAAGTATCAGGTCCACATGGCCTTTCAGCCGCAACCTATCTATCTGATTCATTAGAGGAGATGGGTTTTAAGCTTAGAAGATTTAAGACGGGAACCCCAGCTAGGGTAGATAGAAAAAGTCTCCATTTAGAAAAAACTGAAGTCCAAAAAGGAGACGATGAGATAATTC
Organism: uncultured Anaerococcus sp.; assembly: GCA_902465755.1. GTDB lineage: Bacteria > Bacillota > Clostridia > Tissierellales > Peptoniphilaceae > Anaerococcus. The sequence goes on along the minus strand of CABQOK010000002.1, from coordinate 8,612 downwards.
CATTTTCTTTTCTTAATGAAGGAAGTGACTTCTCAGATAGACGCCAAGAAAATTGCTATCTAACCTATACAAGAGTCGAGACTAAACAAATAATAATGGATAATCTCGATAGGTCCCCAATTTATGGAGGCCATATCAAAGGTGTAGGTCCAAGATATTGTCCTTCTATAGAAGATAAGATGGTAAGATTTCCTGATAGGGATATCCACCAAGTTTTCATTGAACCAGAAGGACTTACTACAGATGAGATGTATGTCCAAGGAGTTTCTTCATCCCTACCTCAAGAAGTTCAATTTGATTTTTATAAAACCATCATAGGGCTTGAGGATGTTAAAATTATGAGACCAGCTTATGCTATCGAATACGACATGATAGATACTAGAAATCTCTATAGAACTTTAGAATCAAAAGATTATGAGGGCCTATATTTTGCAGGACAAATCAATGGATCTAGTGGCTATGAAGAGGCAGCTGGTCAAGGTCTAATAGCTGGAATCAATGCAGCCCTTAAAATTAAGGGAGAAGATCCCTTTATTCTGGATAGGTCTGATGGATATATAGGAGTTCTAATAGATGACTTGGTTACAGAAGGCACCCAAGAGCCATATAGGATGATGACATCTAGGTGTGAGTATAGACTAACTATGAGACAAGACAATGCCGACCAGAGACTTACAGAAAGAGCCTACAAGATAGGACTAGTAAGTGAAGAGAGATATCAAAAAATGGTCGAGAAAAGGTCTGCTATTGATAAGGAGATAGAAAGACTTAAAACTGTTATGCTCACTCCAAAAGAAGAAACTAACAAAAAACTAGAAGATTTAGGAACTACTCCTCTAAATAATGGAATGAGCCTCCATGACCTATTAAAAAGACCTGAGTTGGATTATGAAATGTTAGAGGTGTTCGATCCAGAAAGACCAGATCTACCGAAGTTTCAACAAATACAAGCTCAGACAGAAATAAAGTATGAAGGCTATATCAAAAAGCAAATGGCTGATATAGACAAGTTTAAGAAGCTAGAGGGCAAGAAGCTTAAGAAAAATATTGATTATTTCAAGATTCCTGGTCTAAAAAAAGAATCAGCAGAAAAATTAAACGATATTCAACCAGAATCTATTGGCCAAGCTTCAAGGATTTCTGGAGTATCGCCAGCAGACATAAATGTCCTTCTAATCAGACTAAAGACAGGAGAGCTAGATGGATAAGGTATATAAAATATATATGGATTATTTGCTAGAGGTAAATAGCCACACCAATCTCACGGCGATAACAGATCCCGATGAAATTGAGATCAAACATTTCAAGGATTCACTCACAGTACTCGACTATATTAAAGAAGGAGATAGGGTCCTAGACATAGGAGCTGGAGCTGGATTTCCTGGCATACCTTTAAGGATTGAAAAGGATATTGACCTCACTCTCATTGATTCTGTTAATAAAAAAGTAAAGTTTATGAACGAAGTTATAGACAAATTAGGACTTACAAATGCAAGAGCCATCCACACTAGGGCAGAAGACTTCGCCAAAGAAGAAAGAGAAACATATGATGTTGTAGTATCAAGAGCGGTAGCGAACATGTCCACCCTTTCAGAATATTGCCTTCCTATGCTTAAAGTAGGTGGAATTTTTATAGCTCTTAAAGGACCTAGGGCAGACGAAGAATTAGAAGCGGCGAAAAAGGCTATAGATATTCTAGGAGGAAAAGTAATAAAGACAGATAGTTTTGACTTGGATGGCAATGAGAGGGTAAATATAGTAGTAGAGAAAGTTAGGAAAACTAAGAAGAAATATCCAAGAGGGAAAAACTTACCAAAGAAATCTCCTCTATGATGTTTCATGTGAAACAAGGAGATTTTATGATAGCTATAATTTTTCTAATAGTAAATATACTTTATGATATAGGAGTCGGGATTCTTTCAGGATTAATTCTAGGAGAGGTCCAACCCCTTTACTATCTAGTAATAACTCAAGTAACTAAATTAATTTTTGTAGTAATTTTCGTAAAGATTAGATCTGATAAGTATAGAGATAAATATGACGACGCTTATATAAACATAGAGAGTCTAAAGGATGATACTTATAAATTGGTCATCATCGGCCTAGGTCTTGCTGGCTTTGGAAACCTATTGGTTTCGGCCATAATGAAAATTTTTGAAAATAATGCATATGTTAATAATGTAATAGAGACATTAAATGAGGCTCTATCCTTTTCTAATAATTACGAGTATGCTTTGATGATTCTAAGTGTAGTAATACTCGCCCCAATTCTTGAAGAGTATTTGTTTAGGGGAATACTCTTTGCAGAAGTCAAAAAAAGTCCTAAGGCAAAGATAATAATTACGGCCCTTACTTTTGCTATCTATCACCTAAATTTAATTCAAGGACTTAACACTTTATTTATAGGTTTAGTTCTGGGATATATCTATTATTGTAGAAGAAATATAAAGGAAGTCATTTTGGTTCATATGGTGAATAATCTGGTAGCTGTATTTCCGGTCTATAACGAAGTTTTAGGTATAATTTGTATTATAGCTATAGGATTTGCCATTAAGTTTTTGATGGACTTTAGAAAAGAAGGGATAGCTATTAATTGATAAAAACACGATAGCTAATTTACTTTTACATTAAGCTCTTTTTTAAAGAGCTTTTTTTGTGGTAGAATATAAGATAGAAAAAGGAGTAAAGATGCAAGCTTTAATTTGTTCAGTGGGAACTGAAATTTTATTAGGAAATATAGTAGATACGAATTCACAATACATAGCAAGCCATCTAAAAGAGATGGGAATCAATGTTTATAAGATGGTAACTGTTGGAGATAACTTCAATAGACTTAAAGCTGTCTTAGAAGAAGCTGATGGATTCTACGATTATGTCTTCATAACAGGAGGTCTTGGACCAACAGAGGATGATATAACTAAAGAAGTAGTAATAAAAGTTGCCCAAAAAGACAAGCTAATTGTAGATAAGAAGTCATTAAGGGCCTTGGAAGACTATTTTTCTAAAGATGACAGAGCTATCGAAATTAACAAAAAACAAGCGATATTTCCTGAAGATTCTATAATATTAGACAATCCAAAGGGAACTGCACCGGGTTGTATCATTGATTCTGATAAGACTAAATTTGTACTCTTACCAGGTCCACCTCATGAAATGACTTATATGTTTGATAAAGAAGTCGTAAAACACATCATGAAAGATTCTTTTATAAAATCTATCACAGCAAAGACAGCCTTTCTTGGTGAATGGGATATGGCAAGTAGGGTAGACCTAAGTGGAGAAAATCCTACCATAAGTCCCTATGCGACAGATAACGGATGTATATTGAGGATAACTGCAAGTGGAAAAAGTGAATCGGAAGTTGATGAACTTTTAACTAAAGGAATAGATAAAGTGAAAGAATCTCTAGGAGATTATCTTATAACTTTTGAAGATAAGAGAAAAGAAGAAGTTTTAATAGATATTCTTAGAGAAAGAAGCGAGTTTGTCTCAACTGCAGAATCTTTTACTGGTGGTTTAATAGCAAGCTCTATTATAGATATTGATGGGGCAAGTGATGTAATTAAGGAAAGTTATATTACATATGCCAATTCCTCTAAACATAATTTACTAAATGTTTCATATGAAACAATCGAGAATTATGATGTAGTAAGTAGTGAAGTACTAAAGGAAATGCTTGATGGACTTTTTACTAGAACTAAGGCTGACTTGACCATAGCTACAACAGGTTATGCCCATCTTGGCAAGGTTTTCGTAGGTCTTTTGTATAAGGGAGAGTATATCCTAAAGGAATATAATTTCAAAGGTGATAGAAATAGGGTTAGATTGAGAGCGAAAAACAGGGCGATTGATCTGGCTATAACTTTAATGAGAGGTAAGTATGATAGTATCAATATTTAATCAAAAAGGCGGGGTAGGGAAAACTACAAGTGTAGTAAATCTTTCAGTCGCCTTAGTTAAAGAAGGAAAGAAAGTTCTTGTTATAGATATGGATCCTCAGGCAAATACGACCACAGGATTGGGAGTTGATAAAGAGGGGGATTCGGTTTATGATTTATTTTACGAGATTTTGGATGATAAAGAAGATGAAGAAAAAGAACAGAGTGAAGAATTAGAAGAAACGGCAGAAGATAAAAAAGCTAGTAAAGAAGCTGAAAAGAAAATTGATTTTTCTAAATATATAAAAAAGACAGATTCAGGAGTACTTCTAATTAAATCGGAGTCTTCTTTATCAGGTCTTGAGGTTGAACTTGTAAATCTTGATCCAGTTTCAAGGACAGAAGTCTTAAGGGAAATATTAGGAAAAATTGAAGAAGAGTACGATTTTATCTTAATTGATTGTCCACCAAGTTTGGGACTTCTATCAATCAATGCTCTTGTTGCTAGTGACTCTATAATAATTCCTATTCAGACAGAATACTATGCCTTAGAGGGTGTAAGTGAATTGATGAATACCTATAAACTCGTTAAGGATTCCTTAAATAAAGACCTTGAGATAGAAGGAGTACTTTTAACTATGTTCGATAAGAGGACAAATTTATCCTATGAGGTAGTAGAAGAAGTTAAATCATATTTTAAAAACAAGGTATTTAAGACGATGATTCCAAGAAATGTAAGACTCGCTGAAGCTCCATCGTATGGTAAGTCTGTCTTAGAATATGAAGAAAGGTCGAAGGGTGCGACTGCTTATAAAATGCTCGCCCAAGAATTGATAGGTGAATAAGATGACAGGAAGAAAAACCTTAGGCAGAGGCCTATCGGCTCTCATACCTGAAGTGGAAGAAGATATAACAAGCATAGAAAAAATTGATATAAATTTAATTGAAGCAAGAAGCGATCAGCCTAGGAAAAATTTTGAAAATATCGAAGAACTTGCTGAATCCATAAAAGAATATGGGCTCCTAAATCCTATTGTTTTAAGCAAAAATAATGGCAAATATGAGATCATAGCTGGTGAGAGAAGATATAGGGCTAGCGTTTACGCTGGACTTAAGAAAATCGACGCTATAGTTAGAGATTTTGATCAAAAGGATATTGATATCCTTTCTCTAGTAGAAAATATTCAAAGAGAGGACCTAAGTGCTCTTGAGGAGGCGGAAGCCTATAAGAAACTCATAGATGATTTTTCAATGACCCAGGAAGAAATATCTAAGTCTATGGGTAAATCTAGGTCTTATATAGCAAATACTATAAGACTATTGAAGTTAAATAAGGATGAAACAGAAGCCTTGGCTAATAGGAAAATTTCCGCCTCCCAAGCAAGGACTCTCCTATCTATAAAGGATCAAGACGAACGAAAGAAAGCTCTTGATGGCTTTATAAACAAAAAATTAAATGTAAGAGATGCAGAAAAAATTAGCAATAAAAATAAAACTAAGGAGAAAAAAAACGAAAAAGCAGATGGTCTTAGTGATATAGACAAGATTCTTTTAGAGGATTATGAAGAAAAATTTATGGAAAAGGTAGGGTCTAAGGTAAAAATAGACAAAACAGGAAAAGTTTACAAACTGATAATAGATTGTTTCACAGTCGATGATATAGAAAACATTTATTGGAGACTTGGTGATGAAGATAGTTGACATGAGTGTAGAAAGGCTTCTTACAGAGATTAAAAACATGAGACCCAACCCAGGAGGAGGAGCTGTTGTAATACTTGTGGCTAATATGGCAGTCAACCTTATTAATATGATGGGAGATGTTTCATGTGAAACATATATTAGCCAAAGGCTTACAGAACTTATTCAAGAGGATGTCGACGCAACCAAGAAGTTAATAGCTGAGATAAAGAAAGAGAACTTTGAGGAAAAATACTTTATCGAAGCGGCTAGACCTCAAATCGAGATGGTGGATATTTCTCTTAAGGCTTTAGAACAATTTTCTCCTATACTTCTGAGGGGAAGGAATCTATCTGATGGAATTATAGCAAATAATCTTTTAAAAGAAGCTATAATCTGTGCCATGCCTACTATTGAAGTTAATCTAAAATATACTAAAGAAATTTATGACTACGAGTCAGTTGTAGAAAAGTGTGAGAATTTGTATCAAAAAAATGTTGAAATTATCGAAGGAAGGAAATAATGACAGGAGTATTTATAGGGATATTATTCGTCTTAGTTGTGGTTGAATTCGCCTTTATTATGTCAATGAATAATAGGATAAGAAGGCAAAAGCAAAGATATGACCATCTTTTAAGAGGAAATAACACAGATGTTAACTTAGAGGAACTTTTGGTTTCAATCAACGATAGAATAGAAAGTTCAAACAAAGAAATTAGAACAATAGATCAAAGGGCAATCGAAGCTAAAGATACTACTATGGGTGCCGTAAGCAATATGGCTGTGGTAAATTTCGATGCTTTTGATGGACAGACTGGAAGTTTATCTTTTAGCCTATGTTTGCTTGATAATTTTCATAATGGTATAGTTCTGACCAGTCTTTATACAAACGAAGGCTCCACAGTTTACCTTAAGGAAATTGTTAACGGAGCAAGCGAAAAGGACCTAGCCACTAATGAGCTAGAAGCTTTAAATAAAGCAAAAAGTTAATAAAATAACTAAGCTTACGTTTGAAATTTAATGGGTATAGTTATATTATAGAAACAAAAAATAGGAGGACTAAATGCCAAAAGGTATACTAGAAAACGCAAGAAAGACCATAGAGGGAAAGAACTTAAAAATCGTTTTACCAGAAGGTAGCGATCCAAGAGTTCTAGCTGCTGCTTTAAGACACAAAGAAGAAGGACTTCTTACACCAATAGTTTTGGGAGATCAAGGAGAAATCCAAAAAACTGCTGACAAAGAAGGTCTAAAACTTGGTGATTTACAAATCATAAACCCACAATACTTCGAAGATTTCGATAAATTAGTTGATATTTTCGTTGAAGTAAGAAGAGGTAAGACTTCAAAAGAAGAAGCTGAATTCTTGCTTAAAACAAATGTAAACTATTTTGGAGTTTTGTTAGTTAAGGCAGGCTATGCAGATGGAATGGTATCTGGTGCGATTCATACTACAGGAGATACTATTAGACCAGCTCTTCAAATTATTAGAACAAAACCTGGTGTTAATAGAGTATCAGGAGTTATGGTAATGATTGGACCAGATGGAAATCAATTAGTATTTGCAGATACAGCTGTAAATATTACTCTAGAATCTGATGAGCTTGCAGAAGTAGCAGTTGAGACTGCAAAAAGTGCTAAATCTTTTGGTATGGACCCATATGTAGCATTATTATCATTCTCAACTCACGGCTCAGCTCACCACGATTTAGCTACAAAGGTAGCTAAGGCTAAACAAAGAGCTCTAGAGCTTGATCCAGAATTAAGGGTTGAAGGTGAAATCCAATTCGATGCAGCAATCGATCCAAAAACAGCAGCTCAAAAGGCTCCAGAATCTGATGTAGCTGGTAAGTGTAATGTATTCATCTTCCCAGACCTACAAGCAGGAAATATTGGATATAAGATAGCACAAAGACTTGGTGGATACAAGGCATTAGGCCCAATACTACAAGGTCTTAACGCACCAGTAAACGACCTTTCAAGAGGTTGTTCTGAAGAAGACGTGTACGAAATAGCAATTATCACAGCATCTCAAGCTGTAAATTAATAAGCTATTATGAAGAAGAGACAGTCCTTTGATTGCCTCTTTTTCTTTAAATAAAAATGAGGTGAGTAATATATTTTTGAAGAAATAAAAAACAATACGAAGGCAGTTGTTCCGATAGCCCTTCTAGTTTTAATCATTAACTTTTTTGTAGGAGTAGAGAGCAAATTACTAGTTAATTTTCTCTTAGGATATGTAGGGGGAATATTGGGACTTGCGGTATTTTTGATAGGCGTGGAGATGTCTATATCAAAAATAGGAGCGATAATGGGAGAGTTTCTCGCAAGATTTAATTCGATTATCTCAGTTATTATTTTTGGTGTATTTATTGGATTTATAATATCTGTTGCTGAGCCAGATCTGTTGATACTTGCCAATGAGATAACTAGTGCGGTTGGACTTTCTCCTCAACTTATAGTTATGATAATATCACTTGGTTTTGGGATTATGATTTCTATTGGACTTTTCAGAATATTTAAGGAGATTAAACTATCGAGCTTGATGATAGGTATATACTCTATCATATTCATATTTATGATATTTGCTGATAACTTTGGCCATGCCATAGCTTTTGACGCATCAGGGGCTACTACAGGAGCAATGACCACTCCTTTATCATATCCTTAGGACTAGGTGTTGCCTCCCTAAAGGGTGATTTGTCAGAAGATGATTCCTTTGGACTTGTAGGGATTGCTTCGGCTGGACCCATTATAGCAGGAATTTTAATGAGTTTATCAATTGGAAATACAAATGTGGAAATTGCAGAAGGAGGGAACAGCTCAGCCTTATTAAGTGGAATTACCAACGCTTCCTTTGCTATAATTCCAATTACTCTTGTGTTTTACCTAATGAATTATAAATACTTTAAGCTTAGTAAAGATGAACTTAAGGAAATATCTATAGGACTACTTTATAGCTATATAGGGCTCATACTCTTTCTAACATCTGTAGAGGGAGGATTTATGGAGCTTGCAAGAGTTATGGGAAAAGCCCTATCTGATTCTAAGTTTCTT
>CABQOK010000001.1 GCA_902465755.1 uncultured Anaerococcus sp. | reverse complement strand
CAGGTCTTATTGCTGGCGAAGGCATCATGGGAATAATACTTGCAATCCTTGCTCTAATTCCTGTTAAAGGCAAGACTCTAGCAGATTTTATAAATATATCTGAGAAATTTGCCCTAAGCCAAGAGGCTTCTGTAGTAATATTTATCCTTTTGGGCGTACTAATCTATACTAAGGCGAAAGCTAGTTTGAAGAAGGGTAAAAATGAAGCTTGATTTAGAGAAAATCCCCAAGAAAAACGTGGACTATGACTATGATGAGGAAAGTAAAACCTACACCATCCTCATGGTCCACACCGGCCTAAACCACAAACTAGCTCAGAAAATCTGGCATAAGCCCAAAATTACAAGAGTAAGGCTAGAAGGAATGGGAAATACAGTCTGGGAAGCCATAAACGGGGAAAATACCATAGAAGATATAGGAGAAATCCTAGAAGAATCTTATGGGAAGGAAGCCCATCCCTTATACGAAAGGCTAGGCCAATACCTAAGAAACTTAGAGAAAAATAAATTTATAAAATATTGATTTATAAATCGAAATAGAAATATACTAGACAAGGATATAATCATTGTCTAAGAAAGCTTGCCCCTAAGTCCAATAAGGATTAGGGGGCTTTTTAGATAAGAGCTTAACAATTGAAATTTGGGGTATAATATATTTAGTTATATATATCTACTTAGATATATTTGAGGAGTGAAAATGGAAAAAGATAAGTTAAAGATACTCATAGGCCTTCATAAAAATGTTAAGGAACTCGATAGGAGGACCCTAGATATAGCAAGGACCTATGGACTTTCCTTCAGTCAGTTTATGGTGCTAGAAGCTCTCTTTTCGAAAGGAGACCTATCTATAGGTCAAGTGAGGGATATGATTTTATCAAGTGTTGGGACTATTTCACTTGTAGTTAAAAATCTTGAGAAGATGGGATATGTAAAAAGAAAGACAGATGAGAACGACAAGAGGGTTTCTATCCTATCCCTAACTGATGAGGGAAGGGCTGTGATAGAGAAGGTCATTCCAGAAAATGAGGCCATGATATATGATTATATGAAGGACTTAAGCGAAGAGGAAACAGCAACTCTTCTTAGCCTTCTAAAGAAATTAGGAGCAAATATTGATAATTAATAGGGCCTTCCTATTAACTAGGCTTATTTAGGATGGTAGGATCCGCTATAAGGTAGGAGAAGGCTTAGGAGACTTAAGAAGGAAGATTTTAGAGATGATTTAGAATTAATTAAGGAGACAAGATGAAAATAGGACTATTAGTAGGTTCCCTAAGAAAGGGATCATTTAACAGGAAGCTTGCAGAGCTTTCAAAAAAAGTTATAGATGAAGGAAATGAAGCAGAAATAATAGATATATCTTATCTTCCTTTCTATAATCAAGATGATGATGGGGCAAATCCAATAGAGGAATACACAAAAATTAGAGAAGAGCTTAGAAAATGTGACGGATATATCTTCTTTACCCCAGAATACAATCGCTCCCTTGCACCAAGTCTAAAGAATGTAATAGATATAGGAAGCCGTGATCCAAGGGGCAACCTATGGGATGGGAAGGTTGCTGCGGTATTTTCTGCCTCCATGGGATCTACTGGAGGTGCTATGGGAAATCATGCCCTAAGGCAGAGCTTTGTATATGTAAATCTAATCACCATGAACCAACCAGAAGTTTATATACCAGCTATCCACACTCTCTTTGACGAAGAGGGAAATCTATTAGATAGCACTAGGATTTTTGTAGAAGATGCTACAAGAGCCTATGTAGATTTCGCAAGAAAACATTCATAAAAAGAAGCCTTAATGGAGGATGAAGAAATTTCAAATCCACTAAGGCTTTTTTATTGGAAAAATTATCATTTACGGAATAATAATGGGTCTTTATTAAAGGAGTTTAAGATAAATTCCACCAATCTATTACTTATTTCTTATTATTTTCTAAAAAATTTAAAATAAATTTCAAGATAAGTTTTAATGGATTAGATTTCCATAAATACTATCATTTTCCAATGTATTATTATTCAATCATTGAAGAGCCTATCATCTTATCGTACTTTTCAAAATAGACGAAAGATCCATCGAGAATATAGATATTATCAAAACCGTAATGGGCTAGCATTTTGACAGTATTTGAAGACTTTCCTCCATTTGCGTCATAAAAGATAATCTTCTCATCCTTTGGTAGAAAATCGTGGTCCTTCCTTAAATCTTTGCCGGCAAGAGAAATTGCACCCTTGATATGTCCCTTTTCGTAAGAGGCCTTATCTCTTAGGTCGTAGATCCTATAATCCTTATACGATTCGATTAATTCATGAATTTTGATATCCTTAAGCCTTCCTTCGAAGACATTAATGGCTTGGTTTGCTAGGACATTAGTAGCATCCTCTACAGTAGAATATAGGGGCTGGTAGGCAAGCTCCAAGTCGTAGAGGTCAAATATACTAGCTTCTTGCTTAATCATACTAGCTATTACATCGATCCTCTTATCTACAACTCCGTAACCAAGACCCTGGGCTCCATAGATCTTTCCATTATCCCCATCAAAGAGCAACTTAAGATAAATTGCCTTAGAGTTTGGCATAATTCCAACAGAGTCTCTATGAGCGATAAGACAAGTCTTATAAGCTATGCCCAAATCGGCTAAACTTTTCTCATTAAGACCTGTCATAGCTATATTTAAGTCGAAACTTCTTAGGGCGAAGGTTCCGATAAAGTCTGGAGGAGTGGCCTTTTTTTCTAGAAGATATTTCGCCAAATATTTCGCCTGTCTATGGGCAGGCCAAGCGAGATTAAGCTTGCTCTTTTTCTTTGTTAGGAAGTTTCTTGGATTAATAACATCTCCTATAGCAAAAATAGCCTCATCGCTTGTCCTAAAATTATCATCTACTTTGATAGATCCATCATCCTCAAGGTCAAGGCCAGCTTTCTCTGCTAGATCACTAAGGGGTCTTGCTCCTAGAGCAAGTATTACTAGATGTGCCTTCTTTTTTGAATCATCATCGAATCTTACATAATCTTTATCGATTCCTACAAGAGACTTGTCCTCGATAATATTTATATCATTATCCCTAATATTATCTTTGATAAAGCCCTTAAGGTCCATATCTATGATAGATAAAAGGGAGGTGTTCTTTCTTATAAGCATAGAGATATTTAGACCATCAAACTTGTGGAGGGATTCTGCAGCCTCTATTGCAACGAATCCTCCTCCAGCAACAAAGACTTCCTTAACTTCGTTTTCCTCCAAGTATTTTCTGATATTTTCTACATCTACTACGTTTTTCACCGAGAAGACATGGTCATACTCGTAGCCTGTGATAGATGATGGTCGATTTTCCTTAGTTCCAGGAGCAAGGATTAGATAATCATAAGTTTCCTTAAACTTCTTATTATTTAGCTTATCTAAGACTTCTACGTATTTTTCCTCTCTGTTTATAGAGATTACTTGGTGAAACCTTTCTGCCCTAATATTATAACCCCTAGCGAAAGACTCAGGAGTCCTATTTACAAGGGATGAAGAATTTTCTATATCATAGGAAAGATAATAGGGGATCTCACAATTACCAAAAGATAAGTCCCTATCCTTCTCAAACATTACAATCTCGACATCTTCGCTAAGCCTTCGTAGACTAGCAGCAAAGGTAGCCCCAGCTGCAACAGCACCAACTATAACAACTTTCATAAAATCCTCTCTTTCTATACTTAGTAATAGTTTTACCCAAAAGAGGAAATAAATACCGATTTATAATAAAATCATCAAAATTTTGTAAAGTAAGCAAGCAAAAAGCATGTTGGGACTACGAATGATTCCTAAGCTATAAATCTATAACTTAAGATAATCGTAATTCTTCCAACATGCTTTAATCTCTAGAATAAGACGCTTTCATCAAGAGCCTTATCTGAATGTAGGGTTCTGATATCTATACTAATGTTTTTATCGTGAAGTTTTTTGAAATATTCTCTGTCTTTATCTCCAACATAGATATTTTCATTTATCTTATCCTTATTAGGAAGCTCTCTCATGTTACCAATATTTACTGTATCTATATTAAGGCCAGCCTCAACGAGCTTATAAGCATCTTCTGGACTTTCAACAAGGATAAGAGCCTTGGAATCTTCGTGAGTCTCTTCGATTTCTTTTATAGTTCTATCGATTGTCCAAAACACAGTTTCAGCGAAAAGAGGTGTTGCTATGTTCATAAGCTTTTGTGCTTGTCTATCTTCAGACGTTGCATCATTTGCAACAACTATAAGATCACAATTTTCAGATTTAACCCATTCTCTGCCGACTTGGCCATGGAGCAATCTGTCGTCAATTCTTGTAAATACTATCTCTGCCATTATTTCTCCTTATAATTTATATTTCTTATTATTTCTCTAATTTATAGACTATATTATAATTTGAAAATATCTTTTGTCAAATGTCTCAATTTAAAGATTCCATATATCTTTAGGATAAAGATTTTCTTCAAACATTTTCTTAAATGAAGCCTTGGCAGGGGAGAGGTCTTCTTTGTAGGTTATGCCTATCCATTTTTCATCTGTTGGAAGTATTGTTATATCTGCCTTTTCTTCTTCTATTAGCTCTCCTATCATATCAGGGAGTACGTATTCTGCACTGTCTAGTTTATCTTTATTTTCTTCTAGATATTTTATGAAATGTTCTTCGCAAAGGTCTATGAAAGTTGGGTAGGAAGCCCACAAGTTCATTGATACTAGGGATTCTAGATTGAGTAGGTCAGAGTCTAGCCCCTCCTTGCTTGAAAGAGATCCGTCTTCTTCTAGTTTTATTTCGTGAGTTTCTATTATGTTTTTTAGTTTGTTATTATCATCTCCTACTGAGACTCCTCTTGTTACAGTACCGTTGTCTGAGAGGGTGTTTTTTAGCTTGTAGCCTGCCATGGCGATTTGAAGTTTATTATCTTCCTTCTCGTCATGATTTACTAAAAAGCTATGGAGGTCTTTGAAGACTTCCTTGCCATAGTAATCGTCAGCATTTATTATTAGGAAGGGTTCATTCACTAAATCCTTGGTAGCAAGGACTGCATCGACTGTGCCCCAAGGTTTTTTCCTATCCTTTGGACTTTCAAATCCATTAGGAAGTGTCATGTCTTGGTAAGCGTATTCTACATCGATTATTTTTTCTATTCTATTACCGATTATTTCTTTGAAATCTTTTTCTATTTCTTCTCTTATGATAAAGACAACCTTATTAAAGCCTGCCTTCATTGCATCGTAGATGGAATAGTCTATGATTGTATAGCCATTATCATCCATTTTTGCTAGTTGCTTGATTCCTGCTCCGTATCTTGAGCCTATTCCTGCTGCAAGTACTACGAGTGTTGTATTCATTTTTACTCTCCTTGTTCGTATCCGTTAGGGTTTTGTGATTGCCATCTCCATGAGTCTTCGCACATTTCTTCTATTCCATTTTCTGCGATCCAGCCTAGGACTTCTTTGGCTTTTTTTGCATCTGCAAAGCATTTGGCTATGTCGCCTTCACGTCTAGGTGCTATTTCGTAAGGGACATCTTTCCCACTGGCTTTCTCGAAGGCCTTTACCACATCGAGGACAGAGTAGCCCTTTCCTGTTGCAAGATTTATTATCTCGACCCCGTTAAGCTCGTCAAGCTTATCTACCGCTAGGACATGGCCCTTGGCAAGGTCTACTACGTGGATATAGTCTCTTACTCCAGTTCCATCATGGGTATCGTAGTCATCACCGAAAACTGATAAGTGATCTAGCTTTCCTATAGCTACTTGAGAAATATAAGGAAGGAGGTTGTTTGGTATTCCCTTTGGGTCTTCGCCAATTTTTCCAGACTTGTGGGCCCCGATTGGGTTAAAGTATCTTAAAAGAACTACCTTCCATTCAGGATCTGCTGTGTTAAGGTCTGTCATAATTTGCTCCATCATAGACTTAGACCAGCCGTAAGGGTTGGTACATTCACCCTTTGGGAAGTCCTCTGTGATAGGAACTCTTTCAGGATCTCCGTAGACAGTTGCTGATGAAGAAAATATTATGTTTTTGCAGTTTACATCTCTCATAACTTCAAGAAGTGTTAGGGTTCCCGTGATATTGTTGTGATAGTATTCTAGTGGTTTTTTGACTGATTCTCCCACAGCCTTAAGGGCTGCGCAGTGGATTACTACGTCTATTTTATCTTTTATAAAAACTTCCTTTAGGCTTTTTTTATCTAGAATATCTGCTTCGTAGAAATTAGGACTTTTGCCTGTGATTTCTGCGACTCTTTTTACTGCAAGCTTAGAAGAGTTGGATAAGTTATCATATAGGCTTACCCTATAGCCCTTATCTAAAAGCTCTACAGCAATGTGAGAGCCAATATAGCCAGCTCCTCCAGTTATTAGTACGTTTTTCATAAAATCTCCTATTTCTATCTTACTTACATATATTATATATTAATACTTAATTATTATCTAGTTGTAAACTACAAGCGTTAATAGTGATTTAAAAATCGGGACAAATACGGTTGTGATTATGGTAGTACCCATTATAAAATATTGCAAAAAATATAATAGAATTAATTTTGAAATATAAAATGTAGCTTGTATCAATTGTCTTAAATTAGATAAAATATTTATAAAATAATCCTTGACGTAAAATCAATATAGTATTATACTAGTTATAAGGTAACTACCATTACTAATCATGAAATCGTTTTTAAAGACTATGGAAAAATTGATTTTATGTCAACTAATAGTTTTAAGGAGGAAGTATGAGAGCTATTAAGAAAATGTTATTTGCTTTAGCGGCAGCTACTATGTTAACAGGATGTGGTGGAAATGAAAGCAAGGATAATGCTGACGGTGGAAACAATAATGGCAAAAGTGTTGTTAGAATGGCTATGTGGAATCCTGATCAAATTGAAGTCATGAAGGAAATAGAGAAAAATTATGAAGAAAAAAATCCTGATATTGATATTCAAATTGAAGAGACAACATTTAAGGATCATTTCACAAAACTAGAAACTCAATCTCAAGGTAAAGTAATGCCTGATATTTTTACTATGAATGGTCCAAACTTTGTTAAGTTTGCCTCAAATGGAGTTTTAGAACCTCTAGATGACCATATGGATAAACTTAATTTTAAGAAAGAAGATTTCCCTGCAGGACTTGTGGATCTTTATACATATGAAGATAAACTATATGGAATTCCAAAAGATTGGGATTTAACAGCTTTATTTTACAATAAAGAAATATTCGATGAGGCTGGAGTAGAATATCCTAATGAAAATTGGACATGGAACGATTTTGTTAAAGCTGCTGAAAAATTGACAAATAAAGAGAAAGGAATTTGGGGAACAGCAGCAAAAGGCATGACACAAGAAGGAATTTATGATACTATTCCTCAGTCTGGAGGCTATATCATAAGTGAAGATAAGAAAAAATCTGGTTATGATAGTCCTGAAGCTGAAGCAGGAGTTAAAATATGGACTGAACTAATAGAAAAAGGGATATCTCCTGACTTACAAACTTTGACAGACACACCAGATAAGGATTTATTTAAAGCTGGAAAAATAGCTATGGTTTATCTAGGAAGTTGGAGAGTGCCAGAATTTTTCGGTGATGAAAGTTTCAAAGATAAAGTAGATGTACAAATAATGCCTTTAATTAAAGATAGAGCAGCAACAATTCATGGACTTTCTTATGCTTTAGCGAAAGATTCCGAAAATAAAGATGCTGCATTGGATTTTATGGCATATTTAGCTTCAGAAGAAGTAAATGAAATTTGGGCTAGTAAAGGAACAGTAATACCTGCTCTTAATAGTTCTCTAAATACTTGGGAAGCTTCATATCCTGAAAAAAACCTAAAAGCTTTTGTCGATGAATTAGAGTATTCAGTTCCTTATCCAGTAAGTAAAAATACACCTGTATGGAACCAATATGAAAGTGATGCAATTAACGAAATATTCTCACTAGAAAGACCTGCTAA
Source organism: uncultured Anaerococcus sp. (assembly GCA_902465755.1). Lineage (GTDB taxonomy): Bacteria > Bacillota > Clostridia > Tissierellales > Peptoniphilaceae > Anaerococcus. The sequence goes on along the minus strand of CABQOK010000001.1, from coordinate 19,905 downwards.
AGATTCATTAAAAGATCTTGCTGATAATATGAATTCTGCATTGTCTGAAGAATAGTTTATAAAATGTGAGGTGGGTTATGAAAAATAAGAAAACTAATAATAAAAGGTATAACTCACAGGCAGTAAAATGGGGGTATTTAATGATACTCCCTGTTTTACTAGGTCTAACTGTGTTTTACATAATACCATTTTTCCAAAATATATTTTATTCATTTACTGACTTAAATTCTTTTGGAGTATGGAAACCAATTGGATTAGATAATTATATAGAATTATTGTCAGATGATAATTTCTATATGGCACTCAAGAACACTTTTACTTATACAATATTTACTGTTCCTTTGTCAATAATAATATCAATGACTATAGCTAATTTATTGAATAAAAATATTAAGGGGATAGGAGTATATAGAACTCTTTACTTTTTACCTGCTGTAACAATGCCAGCTGCAGTAGCAATGATTTGGAAATGGATTTATAATGGTCAGTACGGCTTATTAAATCAGTTGATAATGAGGTTTGGTGGTCAACCTAAAGCTTGGCTTGCTGATAGCAATACAGCTTTAGGAGCGATAATTATAGTTGGGATATGGATGAGCCTAGGTATGAATATTATATTCTTCTTAGCAGGTATGCAATCAATACCTAAACAATATTACGAAGCTGCTAAACTTGATGGGGCTAGTGGATTTAAGCAGTTTTTTACTATAACATTCCCTTTACTATCACCAACCTTATTGTTTGTAATAACAAAAGACTTGATAGGAAGTTTTCAAGTATTTGATATTATATTCATGATGATTAACAAAACTAGTCCTGCACTAAGAAGTACACAGTCTATTGTATATTTATTCTATCAGTCAGCCATCGACTTTGGTAGGAAAGGATATGGAGCAGCTGTAGCGACTGTACTGTTTATAATTATAATTGTTATTACTTTCTTACAAATGACAATACAAAAAAGGTGGATAAATAATGTTAAAAACTAGTAAATTCAAAAAAATATTAATACATTTAGTTTTGATTATTGGAGTTATATTTACAGTTTTTCCATTTCTATGGATGATTTTGACATCCTTAAAAACTTTGAGCGAATCTATGGCAATACCTCCAGTAATATTTCCAAGTAGTTTACAGTGGTCTAATTTTAGCGAAGCCTTAAATAAGATAGACTTTATTTTATTATATAAAAATACAGCCTTATATGCGATTTTTACAACCTTAGGACAAGTTGTTATGTGCACTATGGCAGGATATGCTTTTGCTAGATTAGACTTTCCTTTCAAAAATTTTATTTTTGTACTAATAATGTCTGTTTTAATGGTTCCAAGCCAAATATTCTTAGTGCCTCAATTTCAAATAATGAATAAACTAAGCTTACTTAATACTATAACAGCTTTAGTACTACCTAGTATGTTTTCAGCTATGGGTACTTTTCTGATGAGACAATTTTTCAGTCAAATACCTGTTGAGTTAGAGGAAGCAGCAAGGATTGATGGTTCAGGTCAATTTAAAATATTTTTTGATATATGCTTGCCAATTGTTAAACCAGGAATAGTAACCCTTATTATAACATGCTTATTATTTACTTGGAATAACCTAATGTGGCCTTTAATTGTTAATACATTGCCAGCAAAACAAACTTTAGCTGTAGGCCTAGCAAATATGGCATCAACTGGTCAGTATACTATGAATTTCCCTGTATATATGGCTAGTGCACTTTTATCAATATGGCCTATGATATTGCTTTTTGCTATTTTCCAAAAGCAATTTATAGAAAGTTTAGCTCAAAGTGGAATGAAGGGATAATGGATTAATTATAGCATTATCTTAATTAAGGAGAATATATGAGTAGTATTAAATTTACTGATGTAAATAAAATATATAATAATGGTTTTCATGCAGTGAAAGATTTCAATTTAGAAATAAAAGATAATGAATTTGTTGTCTTTGTTGGTCCATCAGGTTGCGGAAAATCGACGACTTTAAGAATGTTAGCAGGACTTGAAGATATTTCTTCAGGAAAAATTGCAATAGATAACAATGTTATTAATGATGTTGAGCCAAAAGATAGAAATATAGCTATGGTTTTTCAGAATTACGCTTTATATCCACATATGACGGTATATGATAATATGGCTTATGCTCTAAAAAATCAAAAAATGGATAAGACTAAAATAAAAGAAAAAATCACAAGCGCTTCAAAAATGCTTCAAATTGAAGAATATTTGGATAGAAAACCTAGTCAGTTATCAGGTGGGCAAAATCAGAGAGTTGCTCTTGGTAGAGCGATGGTTAGAAACCCTAAGGTGTTTTTAATGGATGAGCCTTTATCTAACCTTGACGCAAAACTTAGGACCCAAATGAGGACAGAGATTAATAAACTTCATAAAGATTTGAATACAACATTTATATACGTTACTCACGATCAAACAGAAGCAATGACTTTAGGTGATAGGATAGTTGTTATGAATAAAGGAGTAATTCAACAAGTTGATACACCAGTTAATCTTTATAACAATCCAATTAATGAATTTGTAGCAGGATTTATTGGATCACCAAGAATTAACATTATAAATATGGAATTAAAGAAGGAAGGTTCTCAAATAAAGGGATGTATCGGGAACCAGAAAATAACAATACCAGAAGTGTTATCTAAGCAACTTAAAGATTATGATAAAAATAGTGTAAATATCGCCACTAGACCAGAGCATATCTATATAGAAAATTATACTGAAGAAGTAATTCATTTAGATACAAAAGTAGAAGTGGTAGAGTCTTTGGGAAGTGAGAAAGTGGTTTACACAAGTTGTGAAAATAATGAAATCATAATTAGAGATTTTATGAACTTGGATTATGAATTAGGTTCAACTCTTGAGGTGTATTTAAATGCAAAGAAATCATTCTTATTCGATCCAGAGACAGGAAATAAAATATCATAAATAATCAATATACAAGACAAATATTAAAGTAGGAGTAAAAATGAAAGTATTAGTTCTTTGTGCAAATGGAATAGCAACATCTATTTTAATGAGAGAAGTTATAAAAAAAGCATTTGATGAATTAAATTATCAAGGAGAACTCGAAATAGAGCATGGATCAATAAAAGAATTACCTTCTATCGAGAATAATGTTGATGTTATATTTTGTGCTAAAAATTTTGAGGATAGATTCGGTAAAGAAATAGAAAAAGGAATAAAAGTTATAGGATTACAAAACATATTATCTACTGAAGAAGCCAAAGAAAAAATATGTGAATACTCTCTTGACAAGTAAGTTTTGTTGACTATAAATATTTATCACAAAAATAGAATCGTTATTTAAGAAAGACTAAGGAGTAAAAATGAAAGTTGCAGTTGTTGGTTGTGGAAATAGAGGTCATGAAGCATATTCAAAAGAATTGAATCGATACGATGATGTTGATATAGTATCTGCTTTAGATTGGGATCAAAGAAAATTAGATAAAGTAAAGAAAGAGTTTAATATTGATGATGAATACATATTTAAAGATGAGAAGGAGTTTTTCGATAAATTAGAAAAAGAGAAATTTGCTGATACTATCATTATAGCTACTTATGATAGAGAACATTATGATATCACTATGAAAGCTTTAGATATGAACCTTAATATCTTATTAGAAAAACCTATTTCTCCTATAAGAGAAGAAGTTTTAAATATTGCTAACAAAGCTAAAGATTATGAAAAAGTATTTATGATTTGCCATGTATTAAGGTATTCACCATTTTTTAGAAAAATAAAAGAATTGATAGATGAAGGAGCTATAGGAGAGCTCATAAATATCAACCATAATGAGAACATTGGTTATTTTCACTTTGCCCACTCCTTTGTAAGGGGAAATTGGAGAAACTCTGTAGAATCATCTCCTCTTATTCTTCAAAAATCATGTCACGATATGGATATCCTCCTTTATTTAACAGGTAAGATGCCTAAATCAATATCTGCTTATGGCTCATTGACATATTTTAAAGAGGAAAATCAACCAGAAGGAGCAGCTGATAGGTGTCTAAACTGTAAATATCAAGATTCATGTATTTTTTCTGTAAAGAATTTCTATACTGAAGGTAGGGGAAGAGGCTGGAGAGCAGTTGTTGATCCAAAAGTCACAGATGAGAGTTTGAAAAAAGCTCTTGAAGAAGGACCTTATGGAAGATGCGTTTACAAATCAGATAATGATGTTTGTGATCACCAATCTATAGCTATTCAATTTGAAGATGAAGTTTCAGCAACCTTCAATCTATCTGCTTTCGCTAAAGATGTACACAGAAATATTAAAATACAAGGTACAAAGGGTGAAATCATAGCTGATGATTTAACTCAAGAAATAAGAGTTAATGTATTTGGCAAAGATGAAGATAGATTAATAAAAGTTAACAATATGGTTGGAGGACATGGCGGCTCCGATAGATCTATAATTAAAGCCTTCTATGACGCTTGCAATGGAAATATCGATGAAGTAAAGACTGGGGCTATGGAAAGCTTAGCAAGCCACTTGATGTGCTTCGATGCAGAGGAGTCTAGAATAGAAGGAAAGATGGTAGATTACAATAATTATTAATAGCTGTATTTCGTGTTATAAAACTAATTAATTCCTCCCTTATTTATAGAATTAAGTATATTTATTAGTTTTAGTTAAAAAACCACAAGTTGATTATTGAAAATTGAATATAACTTGTGGTTTTTATTTTATTCAAAACGAAACACAGATGCCCTCGCGTGGTCCATTATGTCTTTTATATAAAGGTCAAAATCAGCTATCTCGCTTGTTAGGGCGTAGTAGAGCATTTCGAAGTTAACTCCTGAGACAAAGCCAATCTTATCGTATTTGCTTAAGGATAAGACAGCCCTGTTAAAGGGGGTTCCTCCTCCTATGTCTGCTAAAACTACTATATTGTCGTAAGCTTTTAGGTCCTCGTAGGCTTTCTCTAACTTTTCGTCTAGCTTTTCGTAGTTTTCTCCTTCTTTAAATTCACATATTCTAATATTTTCAAATTCTCCTGCAATCATTTTGACACTTGAATATATGCCAGAGGCGATTTGCCCGTGGCCTGTTAATATTACTCCATTTTTCATAAATCTTCCTTTACTTCTTCTTTTGATATAATTATAAGTTAGGGAAAAGGATTGGTCAATTATAGATTGTTTTTCTTTAGTGTAAAACAGAAGAAATATTTGAAAATATCAATTTATAGGGTAACATAACTTTATAATTAATATTTGACTTAGACAGGGAACTTTTGTTTTATCCCGTGCTTACAGAAAGAAACAGTTGTTGAGAAGTTTCAGCATAAAAACACAAGTACCACCCTGGAGTTTCTCATGTAATGTGGGACGTTTGGGCGCGATAAGCCTTCTAATGAGTTTAAAATTAGGTGGAACCACGAACGAAAGACGTATCGTCCTATAGCCAGTTGGCTGGGGCATACGTCTATTTTTTATTTTAAGGAGAGATTATGATTAAGATTAAATTACCTGACGGATCAGTTAAGGAATATGAAAGCGGAGTTCTCGTTGGAGATGTTACAAAGGATATTTCCATGGGACTTTTTAGAGCTGCAGTAGGAGCTGTAGTTAATGGAGAAGTTAAGGGCTTTGCTGAACCTATAGAAGAAGATAGTGACTTTAGAGTTGTTAAATTTGAAGATAAGGAAGGAAAGGAGATTTTCTGGCATACTTCTTCTCACGTGATGGCTGCTGCTATTAAGGAAATGTATCCAGAAACAAAATTTGCTATAGGACCTGCCATTGACGATGGTTTCTACTATGATATGGACCTTGAGCACAGATTTACTCCAGAAGATCTAGAAAAAATCGAAAAGAAAATGTTAGAAATTGCCAAAAGAGATTTAAAGCTTGAAAGAGTTGAAATTTCTAGGGCTGAAGCTTTGGAGAAATTTAAGGAAGAAGGCCAAGACTACAAGGTTGAGCTTATAGAAGACCTTCCAGAAGATGAAAAGATCACCCTATACAAGATGGGAGATGCCTTTACAGATCTTTGTAGGGGACCACATCTTCTATCTACTAAGGCCATCAAGGCTGTTAAGCTTAAGACAATAGCCGGTGCTTATTGGAGAGGAGATTCTGATAGACAAATGCTTCAAAGAATCTACGGGATTTCCTTCGAGAAGGCTAAGCAATTAGAAGAATACGAAGAACTTCAAAAAGAAATCGAAAAGAGAGACCACAGAAAGATCGGTCGTGAGATGAATCTTTTTGCCTTCCACGAAGAAGGACCAGGCTTCCCATTTTTCCATCCAAATGGAATGATCCTAATGAATGAGCTACTAGGTTGGTGGACAGATGTCCTAAATGAAAATGGATACGGAGAAATCAAGACTCCACTTATCCTAAATGAAGACCTATGGCACAGATCAGGCCACTGGGACCACTACAAGGAAAACATGTACTTCACAAAAATTGACGGTGAAGCTTACGCTATTAAGCCAATGAACTGTCCAGGTTCTGTTTTGACCTATGCTTCTAACCAACACTCTTATAGAGACCTTCCTATAAGACTTGCTGAGTACGGTCAAGTTCACAGACACGAGCTTTCAGGAACCCTACACGGACTTTTCAGAGTAAGAACATTTACCCAAGACGATGCTCACGTATATTGCTTGCCAAGCCAAATCAAGGAAGAAGTTTATAGGATGATTGACCTAGCAGACCTTCTCTATTCAACATTTGGTTTCAAATACACAATCGAGCTATCAACAAGACCAGATGACTTCATGGGAGATATCAAGGATTGGGACTTTGCTGAAGACCAACTTAAGAAAGCCCTAGAAGAACGTGGAATCGAATATGAAATCAACCCAGGAGACGGTGCTTTCTACGGTCCAAAGATCGACTTCCACCTCCTAGATGCTGCTAAGAGAGAATGGCAATGCGGTACTATCCAACTTGACTTCCAACTACCACAAAACTTTGACCTAACTTATATAGATGAAAATGGTGAAAAACAAAGACCAGTTATGCTCCACCGTGCCCTACTTGGATCAATCGAAAGATTTATCGGAGTTCTAACAGAGCACTTTGCAGGAAGATTCCCACTATGGCTTAACCCACAACAAGTAGAAATCATCCCAGTTTCTGATAAGTTCATCGACTACTGTGAAGATCTAAAAGAAAAAATCAAAGAAGCAGGATTTAGAGTAAATATTGACTACAGAAGTGAGGGAGTAGGATACAAGATCCGCCAAGCTCAACTAATGAGAACAAACTACATGCTTGTAGTAGGAGAGAAGGAAGAAACTTCTGGCAAACTTACTATAAGAAATAGGGACGGAGAAGAGACAGCTGACGTTTCAGTTGATGAATTTATAGGAAAGATCTCTGAAGAAAGAGACTCACGAAGCATGGAAAATATATTCTAAGATGATTTTTAATGCTATAATCTTAGGAACTGATCACAACAGCTACTCTGTGGCAAGAAGCTTTTATGAAGCCTTTGACAAAAAGCCTATTGTCATAGGAGCGGCTGTCCTCGTTCCTTTTTATAAATCAAAGATTGCTGATGTCTACACTACCAAGGGATTTTCTTCGGATGATGAGATTTTTTCAAATTTCATTAATGAAGTTATAGAAAAAAGAGAGGAAGAGGACTTTGTATTTTTTGCTCCGACAGAAAGATACATAGATACCCTCTTAAGAAATAAGAATAAATTTAAATTCTCTTATCACATTCCTTACCCAGACCTCGATTGGGCAGAAAAGCTCTTGAAGAAATCGGAGTTTTACTCTTATTTAAAAAAAATCGACCTCCCTTATCCTAAGACTTATATTGCAAATAAGGATAATATAGATGGACTCGATTTTGATGGAGAAATTTTCCTAAAGGCAGACGACTACGATGCCCTCCTCGATTCATCATGCGAAAACATCCAAAAGGGCTATCATGTAAGAAATAAAGATGAGGCCAAGGATGTCCTAAGAAAGGTCTATGACAGTGATTTTAGGGGAGATTTTATCTGCCAGCAATTCATAAATGGAGGCCAGGGAAGTGAGTATTCCCTAAATGGCTACAGGGCAAGTGATGGGAAGGTATCCTTTGTTCTTGCAAGAAACCTCCTTTCAGATCTAAGACCGATGTGGGTAGGAAACCACCTAGTCCAAGTAGATTGTGATGAGGAGATTATGTATGATTTGGCAGAAAAAATCGTAACCTCTCTTGACTACCACGGACTATTTAATCTAGATTTTAAGAAAGATTCAAAAACTGGCGAGATTTTCGTTCTAGAGATGAATATAAGGCAAGGTAGGACCTTTTATTACTCAACCCTAGCTGGAGTAAACCTAATTGAGCTTGCTGTTAATGATTTAATCTTTGAGAAAAGCGAAGCGAAGAAGACTCAAAGACCTTTCAGGCTTCAGGCAATTTCTTCTAAAAAAGCCTACGAAAATGTGGAAAAAGGACTCAAAGAGGAGTTTAATAAGAAAGGTCGAGATGAAAACTCAGCAATTCACGTCATAAGCGATTATGATGATAATATGCTTAGAAAACTAAAGGTAAATGAGTCTATAAAAAGACAAGAAAAAGAATTATTTGACTAAGAAGATATCGGCATGTCCGGTATCTCTTATATTGCAAAAAATTTTATCGAGAAATTTACAGGAAAATAAGAAAGGAGTTTATATGGAAAAAACTGTAAGCAAGAAAGAAAACATCATGGGAACCATGCCAGTCGGAAGTCTTCTTATAAAGATGAGCATACCTATGGTAATTTCCATGCTTGTTCAATCAATTTACAATGTAGTAGATTCGATATTTGTTGCAAGAATTTCGGAAGAAGCTCTTACGGCAGTTTCTTTAGCATTCCCAGTACAAAACATCATGCTTGCCTTTGCTATAGGAATATCCGTTGGGGCAAGTGCTCTCTTGAGTAGGTATTTGGGCATGGATGATAAGAAAAGAGTAGGCTCTGTCGCCATGCACGGGGTAGTACTATCTGTTGTTGGGGCTATTGCTTTTGCCTTATTCGGTATATTTTTCACTGATTTTTTTGCCAATTCCCAAGCAGCGACTCCTGAAATAGTAACCTATACCAGGGATTATTTGTGGATTGTTACTATATTTGGTTTTGGTTTGTTCTTCCAAGTCCTTTGTGAAAAGCTCCTCCAAGCGACATCCCTTACCTTTTATACAATGATTGTCCAAGTATCAGGAGCCCTAATCAACCTAATCCTAGATCCTATCTTTATTTTTGGCCTATTTGGCTTTCCAAGAATGGAAGTAAAGGGAGCGGCCCTTGCCACAGTGATAGGTCAAATTGGAGGATCTATTATAGGTCTTATTATAAATAAAACAAAGAATACAGATATAGTTGTCGACTTCAAGCATTTTAGGCTTCATGGAGATATACTAAAACAAATATTTTGGATAGGCCTACCTTCCATAGTAATGAGTGCTATATCTTCTGTGATTATCTTCATCCTAAATGCCATGCTTAGAGGATTTGGTCAATCAGCAATTGCAGCTTATGGGGTTATGTTTAAACTTCAATCCTTTGCCTTCCTTCCAATAATCGGAATATCGAACGCCATGGTTTCTATCATATCCTTTAACTACGGGGCAAGACATGTGGCTAGGATTCGTAGGTCAATCAAGCTTGCCCTTATATCAGGTATGGTCCTTGTTGGAATCGCAACTATACTCTTGTGGATTTTGCCAAATCAAATCTTTGACTTGTTTAATGCAACTGAGACTATGAGGCAGATCGGAGTACCTATGATTAGGATAGTTTCCCTATCTTATATAGTAGCATCGATTTCAATAATATCTGTAGGAGTCTTCCAAGCCTTGGGGAATTGGCAATCAGCAATCCTCCAATCTTTCCTAAGACAATTCTTTATCCTCCTACCAACCTTCTACCTATTTTCTCTAACAGGAAATATAGACCTAGTATGGTGGTCCTTCCTTATTTCTGAAGGCCTTAACACAATCATGTGTGTGTATTTCTTGAAAAGAGATATTAAAAACAAAATAGACGTATTATAAAAAAGACCAGCTCTCTTTCCCAGAGACGCTGGTTTTTAGTATGACGGGCATGTCATCAATCTGTGGTGAAAGTCCACTAAGGGCGTAGTTGCCAGCGAACCTCATAGTAATTCCCAAGGTTTGCACCGTGAGATGCAGGCGAGAAGAAGGGATAGCAAAATTGTAGCCTGACGAACAGAAACCTAATACTAAGGCTTGCACGGTGGATAAGCGGACTAAAAGTCGTGAAGTCCAAAAGGCAAACGTAAACCGTGCAAGTAGATTAGGCAGGTAGACAAGGAAAGATTGATGGCTTATCCCGTGAGGTCTCACTAGCGAATAAGTAGTAACAACGAATAGTGAGAAGTCAGCAAAAGCCATAGTAGTATTGAAGCCTTTGTAATAGAGGTGGAGCGAAGGGCTGAATAATTCAAAGTCAAATGGACTTGCAAAAGTCTGTATACATATCCGACGAGAAAATCGTACCAAAGACGTAATGGCGGAAAATTTTCACAGGAGCTAGGAGTAAGAGGATACAGAGCATAACAAAGAAAGGAGACAATCCAAATGTCAGAACTGCTAGAACAAATACTCAGTAGAGAAAACATGTTTGCAGCACTAAACAAAGTGAAAGCAAACAAAGGAGCAGGCGGAATAGATGGAATATCCACCGATGAAATAGACCAATATCTCAAAAACAACTGGGTAGAAATTAGAGACAAAATTCGAAGAAGAAAGTATAAACCAAAACCGGTCAGAAGGGTAGAAATACCAAAACCAAATGGAGGTGTACGCAATCTAGGAATACCAACAGTAGTAGACAGAGTAATAGAACAAGCAATTGCACAAGTTCTAACACCAATAGCAGAACCACAATTTAGTGATAATAGTTACGGTTTTAGACCAAATCGCAAAGCACAACAAGCGATAGTGAAACTGCTTGAATACTTTAACGACGGATACACCTATATTGTAGACATAGACCTAGAGAAATTCTTTGATAACGTCCCACAAGACAAACTCATGACCTTGGTTCATAACCTCATAAATGACCCAGACACAGAATCCCTAATTAGGAAATATCTTAATGCGGGGGTAATGATAAAAGGAAATTATGAAGAAACACCCAAGGGAACACCACAAGGAGGAAATCTATCTCCCCTTCTAAGTAACATAATGCTAAACGAATTAGACAAAGAACTAGAAGCAAGAGGACTACACTTTGTAAGATATGCAGACGACTGCATAATAGCCGTAGGAAGTAACGCAGCAGCTAACAGAGTAATGGCAACAGTAACAAAGTGGATAGAAAAGAAACTAGGACTAAAAGTAAATGCAACAAAATCCAAAGTTACAAAACCAAGAAAACTAAAATATTTAGGATATGGTTTTTGGAAAGACAAAGCAGAATGGAAAGCAAGACCACACAAAGAATCAATCCGAAGGTTTCAAAGAAAGTTGAAACAGTTGACAAAGAGGAGTTGGCCAATACCAATGACCTATAGAATCAACAGATTGAACCAAGTAATTAGAGGGTGGATAAACTATTTTAGACTAGGAGATATGAAGACGGTCCTTAGAAAGATAGATGAACGACTTAGAACAAGAATGAGAATAGTCATATGGAAGCAGTGGAAGACAAGTGGGAAACGCCTATGGGGACTTCGAAAGTTAGGAGTTCCGATGTGGATGGCAAAACAGTCAGTAGGATTTGGAGACCACTATCAAGCGGTTGCCAAAACCACAGGACTACATCACATAAACAAAGAGATCCTCGCAAAGCGAGGACTTCAAAGTTGTTTGGATTATTATTTGAATTAAACCGCTGTATGCCGAACGGCACGTACAGTGGTGTGAGAGGGGCTACATGTTAGCTCCTACTCGATTATGCCTACCAATAAAAGATTTATTGGCCTCATATTTAATCTGAATAGGATTTGACCGATAAAGAGGCTTATAAGAGTAGACAAAAGACTCGTTACTAGGATATTTTCTCCTAAAATAATCCTTAAGCCTACAAATATCGTTGGATACATATAAATATAGACAAAGATCATAAATTTCTCGAAAGAAGTTTCACTAGCTTGGCCAAAGCCTTTTAGGATAAGATAAATGATTAGTACAAAGGATATGAAATATCCGTAGTTTAGCCTATACCTATAGCTAAGAAAGATTTCTAAAGCTAGGATTCCTAGGGAAGTTATATAGAGGAGAGGATTTATCTTATCCGCTCTTCTAACCCTTAGTCCCATTACAAATACTGCGAAATACAAGAAAAGATCCTTAAAATTTGGAAAGCCTATTAGAATTTTGCTATAATCATAGTAATAGAATAAAGCGAGGCTAATGATAGCGATGATGCTTGTAAAAGTACTTCCGAAAATCCTATTAATTAAAAACTCTACTAAGAAAAATATACCCACAAGACTTATGAGGTCGTAGAGTCTTCTTAAAATTTGATAAAAATCATCAAGTATTTCTTTATTTAACTTTAGATTAACACCCTTTATTAGAAAGAAGTTAATCAAAAGATGAAAGATTAAAGGCAAGAACAAAAGCCCGACCCTTCCTGTATCCATAAAGGAAATCATATAGGCTATATAGGCTATAAGATAAGTATTTACGATTCTATAGATGAGTTCTGTATTTAATTTTATTGAAGAAGCAGCAATTGGGGTAAAAAAACTAATAATAAGCAAGAGTACTCCCAAAAGACTTGCTAAATTTATTTTTTTCATACTTAAATCATATCACAAAAAAGAAAAATTACTAATAAAATGATATAATACTCAATATAGGAGCAGATATGACAAGACAAAGAAGACCATCAGTTAAAGAAAGAGAATCGAGAGATATAAAAAGGGAAGAATTAAGACGAAGAAAGCGAATCAGAAAACGCAGGCAGGAAAGAATCATTCGCACAGGACTAATCCTTATAATTCTACTTGCCCTAGTATTTGCAGTAAGAAAGATCACATCTTCTAATAAAAGGATAGCAAGCGATATAGAAACTGCTATCAAAATCTATGATGAGGGATATTTTGAAAAAAATATGGACAGGATGGATGTAATTATGGAGGCTCTAAAGAAATCCTACTCTAATGATGAGAAGGAAGAGAAGGAATTCTATCAAGCAGCCTTTAAGAATCTATCCATAACTTATATAGAAGAAAAGAAGGTAGAAGGCGGGAAAGAATTAAGCCTTGAAATAGAAAATGTCAACTATATAGATGTATACAATAGCCTAGAAGCTGGGGTAAGTCATGAGGATTATATTAAGGCCCTATCTAGTAAAGATTATCCTAAAAAAAAGGCTAGAGTTAGTATTTTCATAAGAGATAAGATGTTTTCAAAGAAGATTTATGAGTCAAGACCCTTTGTAAATGCCATATTGGGAGGGGCCCTAGACTACGCAAACTAGGAGGATATATGTTTTACGCAAACGGATCAATCAAAGAAAGTAAAAGGGTGATGAAGGAGAGAAATCCCCTAATATTCGCTCTGGTCCTCTTTTTTGTAATGAGTTTGGCTATGTCTTTTTCTTATATCCTAATTAGATTTGTACTTTCTCTAAGAGGAGAAGGAGATTTTCTTATAAGAAAGTTAGGAGAAAATCGTGAGTATTCAATGATTTTTAATCTTTTCTCTACCTTACCGGTAAGCCTTGCTGTGTATTTTTTTGTGAAATATTACCAAAATAGAAATTCTAAATCTTTGGGCCTTATAGATGATAGAAAGGGTAAATCTTATCTAGAAGGCCTTCTTATAGGAAGTAGTATGCTTGGTTTATCTTTCATTTTTTCCTATCTATTATCTGGATTTAAAATTCGTCCCAATATATATAATATAGATTTAAAGCTCTATATTTTCTTTATAATAGGCTGGATATTCCAAGGATTTGAGGAAGAATTTATCACAAGATCAGTCTTGATGAATTATCTAGGAGCCCTTAGAAATCCCAAGGTAGGTATTATTGCCAACAGTCTGATATTTTCTATCCTTCATCTGGGTAATTCTTATTTTAACCTCCTAGCCTTTGTCAATATATTTTTGATGGGACTTGTATTTTCTATGCTTTTTTATATAAGAGATAGCATATATATTTCAGCCGCCGCCCACAGCGTGTGGAATTTCCTCCAAGCTAACTTTTTTGGAATAAATGTAAGTGGGATAATCACAAGCAAAAACACGATTTTCCTAAGTGAATCTGTGGGAAATAAATGGATAAGTGGGGGAGGATTTGGTATAGAAGGGGGCCTTGTAGTTACGATTGTTGAGATAAGTGCTTTGTATTTACTGTATAAGAAGGCTAGACAAGCCAGTTTGACAAGATAGAAAAACCAGGGCTCTAGGCCCTGGCTCTTTAAATTCTATATTTGTTTTATTTATTTTCGTATCCTGGCTTTCCAAGAAGTTTGAACATTTGTGCCTTGTATTCTTCAACTCCTGGTTGGTTGAATGGGTTTACTCCTAGCATATAGCCTGAAACCCCTACAGCTATTTCGAAGAAATAGAAGAGTTTTGCGATTTCTTTTTCATTAACTTCATCCATTTCGATTCTGATATTTGGAACATTTCCCTTAACATGGGCGATTGTTGTTCCTTCCATAGCTTGTTTGTTTACAAAGCTCATTGTCTTTCCAGCGAGATAATTTAGTCCGTCTAGATTGTCCTCATCTTCTTTGATTGTAAGATCACTTACAGGGTTTTTAACTTCTATTACAGTTTCAAATAAGTTTCTCTTACCATCTTGGATCATTTGTCCAACTGAGTGAAGGTCTGTTGTGTTGTTTACAGATACTGGGAAGATTCCCTTGCCGTCTTTTCCTTCGCTTTCTGCGAAAAGTTGCTTCCACCATTCAGCTATATATTTAAGTTTTGCCTCGTAGTTTACAAGAACTTCGAGGTCCTTGCCATCTTCGTTAAGCATATTTCTAATAGCTGCGTATTTTATAGCAGGATTGTCAAAGGATTTTTCTGTGTATAGATCTCTACCCTCAGCGAATCCTTCCATAAATTTATCTATATCGATGCCACATGCAGCAAGTGGTAGGAGACCTACCGCAGATATTACAGAAAATCTTCCGCCTATATCATCAGGAACTACAAATGTCTCGTAGCCTTCTGCATCAGCAAGCTCTTTTAGGGCTCCCTTTTTGCTATCAGTTGTTGCGAAAATTCTCTTTCTAGCTTCTTCCTTGCCGTATTTTTCTTCTATTGCTTCTCTTAAGAATCTAAAGGCTATGGCAGGCTCTGTTGTCGTACCTGATTTTGAGATTACGTTTAGGGAGTAATCCTTATCCTTTAAGTAATCTAGAAGTTCACTTAAGTATTGGCCTGAGATTTGATTTCCTGCATAGATTAGCTTAACCTTTCTATCAGATCCGAAATAAGAATCACAAGCGACATCTACTGCCTTTATTCCTAAATAAGATCCACCAATTCCTATAGATACTAAAATGTCAGAATTTCCTCTAATTCTTTCAGCAGCTTTTTTGATTCTTTCAAACTCTTCCTTGTCATAATCGACTGGTCTATCGATCCATCCCAAGAAGTCATTACCTTCCCCACTCTTTCCCATAAGAGTATCGAAGGCGGACATGGCTTTTTCTTCATAGCTATTAATCTTTTCTAAGTTTACATTATTAAAATCTAATTTCATATTCTCCTCCTGTCTTTCTATGTGTATTATACCCGATAATGCTATTTTCCATTATCAAATAATTATGCATTGCAAAAAAATCATCTATAATAATAACTATAATAAAAGATAAAGTTTTCCTTAAATCACATTTTAAAAACTATCTTGGACAAAGATCGCTATAATAAGGGAAGAAATAAGAATTAAATATGTAGTTGATAATGATTATATATATCATATTTAGAATGAGAAAAACTTTAGAATGATTCTTGACAAGTGGAAAAATAAAGACTATAATATGAATAGAAGTTGAAGAGAAAAATAAAAAGGAGATTACATATGACATTAAAAGGAACAAAAACAGCATCTAACCTTATCACATCATTTGCAGGTGAAAGCCAAGCAACAATGAGATATAGATATGCAGCTAAAGTAGCTGACAAAGAAGGTTACAAACAAATATCTGCTATATTTGAAGAAACAGCAAGAAACGAAGTAGAACACGCAGCAAGATTTTACAAATTCCTAAAAGAAGAGTTCAAACTTGATGCTATCGAGCTTAACCCAGAATATACAGCATTCCCAGTAGTATTCCACGACACACTAACAAACCTACAAGGTGCAATCGACGGAGAAAACGAAGAATGTGAACATATGTATCCATCATTTGCAGACGTTGCAGAAGAAGAAGGATTCGATGAAATCGCAAGAGCATTCAGAAACATAGCAAAAGTTGAGGGAGCTCACAGAGATAGATACCAAAAATTACACGACAATGTAAAAAACGGAAAAGTATTCGAAAAAGACGAAAAAGTTATCTGGAAATGCGGTAACTGCGGATTCCTTTACGAAGGAAAAGTAGCACCAAAGATTTGTCCAGCTTGTGCACACAAACAAGAATGGTTCGAAATCGCAAGCTTCAACTATTAATAACATATCTAAAGCCAGGGGTCAAGCTCCTGGTTTTTTTATGCCCTAAATAGCGACTTAGACTAAGAAAATGTATAATTGTAGAAAGCAGAAGATATTAGATAGAGAAGGAGAAAAAATGAAAGTTATAGTATGTAAAGATTATGATGATATGAGCAAAAAAGCGGCTGACCTTGTTATAAACAATATCAAGGACAAGCCACAAATAAAACTAGGACTTGCGACAGGATCCTCACCTATAGGACTCTACGAAAACCTAATAAAGGCAAATGACGAGGGTGAGATTAGTTTCAGATATGCCAAATCAGTAAATCTAGACGAGTATATTGGAATTGATCCAGAAAATGAGCAATCCTATAATTATTTTATGAGAAAGAACTTCTTTGACCATGTATCCTTTAATGAAGGAGCAAATATAATACCAAAGGCAAGTGAAGTAGACGAAAAATACGCCAAAGAATACGACAAAATCTTAGATGACTTCGGACAAAGAGATATACAAATTCTAGGAATTGGAGAAAATGGCCACATTGCCTTCAATGAACCAGCAGATAAGCTAAGCAAGAGAACATCTATAGTAAAGCTTACAGATTCCACAATCGAAGCAAACTCTAGATTTTTTGAAAATGAAGCTGATGTTCCAAGATATGCAATTTCAATGGGAATGGCAGATATATTTAATGCCAAGACCATAATCCTTCTTGCAAATGGCAAGAAAAAACACGAGGCTGTTAAAAGGCTACTAGAAGATGAGAAGATATCAACAGACCTTCCAGCAGGATTTCTATCTCTTCACCCAAATGTTTATATATATGTAGATGAGGAAGCTTACAAGGGTTAAAAGTAAAGGGCCAGGGCTATTGTCCTGGTTTTTTTATGCCAGCTATTGACAAAGATACTTGTCAAAGATATAATAATGACAACAATAGTTGTCAAAAGAAAGGAGGATTTATTGAGATTAGTTAATAACCTTTCTAGTTTGAGGAAGGAAAAAGGTATGAATCAGACAGAGCTTGGAGAGAAGGTTGGAGTTTCTAGACAGACTATCTCTCTAATAGAAAGGGGAGACTACAACCCATCTATTGTGGTTGCCCTAAGTCTTGCTAGGGTGTTTGAAGTAAAAGTCGAAGATATTTTTAGCTTGGAGGAGATTAATGAATAAGAAAAAATTTGTAATGTTAATTATAGGAGGGCTTATAGTTGGGGCCTTGTCTGGATGGATACTTGAAAATATTGCACTAAATGATTTGGGAGAGGCTATTAAGTTTTTCCTAATGAAAAATGTATTTGCTATAGCTCTTACAGTAATTGTAACAAGTCTTGCGATAGCCTTTGCCTTTTATAAGAAGTCTAAGAGAGAAATCGAAAAGGGCCTTCAAGGTGAGGATCCAATTCCTGTAAAATACACTAACTATAGCCTCATGGTTAGGGATATAAGTATTTTTCTAATCTTTGCACTTGCTTCCGTATGGGCTATGTCCATGGAAAAGTCTTGGCTTAATCTAAGAGAGTCTGTGATTATTGCAGGGGCCTTATTAGCCTATATAATTCTTACTTCTGTGGTTTTTCAAAAAAACTACGAGCTTATAAAGAAAGTAGAACCAAATAGAAAAGCGGACACCCTTGATTTTAAGTTTAATAAGAAGTTTATAGAAGAATCTGACGAGATGAGCAAGGCCCGTTATTACAAAAAAGGCTATAGAGGCTATAGGGCAATAATTTTTACCAACTTCATAATGCTAGTAGTCCTATCAGGCCTAGCCCATCATTTAGATGTAGGGATAATCGCACCTATTTTTATAGCATTATCTTCAGTTATTGGCATTATAGCTTATAATAAATGAAAAATAAAGAAGGCTTCTGACAAATAAAGATCAGAAGCCTTTTACTATATGAAAACTTAAGATATAGGAAGATGATATTTTTATTAAATTTTAAATCTATTAATCCTAGAAATTATTCTTCAAGATATCTTCTAGATCTTCTGAAATATTTTCCTTATCCTCTTCTTTTACAGTGGATTTTAGGAAGGAAGAAATATCATTATAAGAAAGCTCGTAAATTCCCACATAGGGTTGTTCGAAATAAAGTTTTTTATCTTCTTCATGGATAGTATTTCTTATGTATCCGCCTTCTGACATTCCGATACTTACTAGGATAAACTCGTCTTTATTAGGAAAATCTGATACGCTTTCTTTCTTTGTTAGTTTAGAGTTTTCTAACAATTGTAGAAAATTTTCTATATCATTATTTTCCTTAATTGTCCGTTTTTCAACTCCTCTATCATTTGCAATTTTGATAAGGCTAAGGCTTTTTACATCATCTGCCTTGGGAACACTCGGTCCTTCGTTATTAGGTCTTATCTTTAATAAAACGCCTATGATTATTAGACCTATTAATACAAGGTAGTACTTTTTCTTCATCATTCATCCTTTCATCTTCAATAATATTACTTTTATCTTTTTCACTATATTATAGTCATATAAAATGTAAAGACTGCGATATAAGAGGCGAATCAGTATGTATTACAAAGATAAAAGGCTAGTAGTCTTAGCTTAAAATTTCAGATCTGAAGGTCGAGTATATAGCCCTTATTTAAGTCGTAATTTATAATAAAGAGGCTCTTATGGCCTTTTTTGTCGAAATCTTCCTGATATTTGTAGATAGTACTAGGGTTTTTCTCGAGAATCTCTATTGAATGAAGAATATCGTCATAGTCATCTATTTCTTCCTTACTAGTTTTCATAATTTGCTTAAGGCCTTTTGATTTTTTGTAGTAATCATCATCTATGCTTTTTCCTTTAATTATATTCTTGTCATCAATTATAATTTCGTAGATATCGAAATAATCATCACCAAAGGCCCTCTGAGATTTGTATATTCCTTTTATCTTGTAAGATTTATTTTTCTGGGTATTTTTCTTGGATATGGAAAATACAGCTAAAACCCCAAGAATTATAAGTATCAAGATTTTCAATTATTTTTCATCTTATTATCCTTCCTTTTTCAGCAAAAGTCTAATTTAAATTACCTGAGATAAATTGTAAACTTTATTCATTAAAGGAGCTTATTATTTTTCGTAAGTTTAGATAAGGATAAGATACTTTATTCTAATTTTAAAACAAGCCCGGTTGCCCGAGCTAGTTTTTATTTGGACAGTTTCTTATTTACTGCATCAACAGTTTTTTTGTCATGTAAGTAGTAGATTATCCCTATTATTATATAGATTATTACAAAAACACCTATTGGATATATAAGGATTTTGGATGCTTCAAACCATCTTAAATAGATTCCTGCAAAGATAAAGTAGGAAATTAGAATTAAGAAGTGAATTATTTGA